>JAINCR010000081.1 GCA_036574215.1 Caldisericaceae bacterium | reverse complement strand
GAAGAAAAATCTTTTCCTTTGGAAGGCAAGATCCTTCGCTATCGCTTAGTATAACAAAGAAAAGGAAAACAGTATGACTGCAAAGTGTCATTCTGAACACGTTCGCTTTGCTCAGTGTAAACTCCGTAAAGAATCTCGTCGTTTTATATTCGAGGGGCTATCACCCTCAACTTAAGGAAGAATCTCATCCGTTTATGTTTTTTAGTATTCGGGGGGAATCTTGAGGGGGTATCCCTTCGGTGTCATTCTGACGAGGCGTCCTCTTGCCGTGGAAGAATCTCTCCATTCATCCTATGTTGTCATTCTGAGGGCGTATGCCCGAAAAACCTCATCCGTTTATGCTTTTGCATTTTTCGTGGGAGTCTTGAGGGGGTGCCTTTTACCCTTCAAACATGAGATCCTTTGTTGCTACCGCTCCACTTGACTTCGTCAAGGAAAAGAGTGTAGTATGATAAAGAAAAGAAATCTTTAGGTTGAAAAGGAAAAAATGGCTTAGTATGACACGATTTAGGATGACATAATCCAAGGTAACAAAAGCTTGTCCTGCAATCCACTTTGCGTAAGCAAGCACTTATTCCAGAATATGGTTTTTTTAAAGAGACCTTGTAAGATTTATTTACACTTTTTAATAAAACTGTAAATTTTTTTAACATTTCTTTAATCAATTTTATTTTACCTTTTAAGAAGAACTTCCTATAAGACCACTTTTTAACTTTGGCACGATTTTTGCGTATATAGAAATGAAAGTAAATTTTGCTGAAATTATCTATATTAACAAGAAAGGGGGTAAAAATGCAGTACGAAAAAGAGTTTTTAATTGGGTTGTACAGGACGATGGTTCGAATCAGAAATTTTGAACTTAAGGCTGAAGAACTATTCTTACAAGGAAAACTTCCAGGCTTTATCCACCTTTACATTGGTGAAGAAGCAATTGCAACAGGTGCCATGGCAAACTTAAGAAAAGATGATTATATCACTTCTACACACAGAGGACATGGACACATGATTGCAAAAGGAGCAGATGTTAAAAAAATGATGGCAGAACTTTACGGTAAAGAAACAGGTTACTGTAAAGGTAAAGGTGGTTCTATGCACATTGCAGATGTTTCAATAGGAGTGCTTGGTGCAAACGGTGAAGTTGCAGGTGGACTTCCAATTGCTGTAGGCGCAGGCATGGCAATTAAAATGCAGAAAAAGGACTCTGTTGTTATTTCCTTTTTTGGTGATGGCGCCTCAAACAGAGGAGCTTTCCATGAAGCCTTAAACTGGGCATCAGTATTTAAACTCCCTATAATCTTTTTGAATGAAAATAACCAGTTTGCGTCAACTGAGAGGGTAACAGAAACAACTTCTGTTAAGAATATTGGAGACAGAGCAAAAGGCTACAATATTGTAGGTGCAACAGTTGATGGAAACGATGTAATTGCAGTATACGAGGTTGTTAAAGAAGCTGTAGAAAGAGCAAGAAACGGAGATGGACCAACACTTATAGAAGCAAAAACTTATAGAATTAAAGGTCACTTTGTTGGAGACCCAGAACTCTATAGAGAAAGAAGTGAAGTTGATGAAAAGTGGCAATTTGAACCTATTTCAAGGTTTGAATCAACTCTTCTTAAAATGGGAATGCTGACTGATTCTGAAAAAGATTCAATCTGGAAGGATGCCGAAGTTGAAGTTAAAGACGCTGTTAACTTTGCTGAAGAAAGTACTTATCCAGCACCTGAGAGTGCTTTACAAGATCTATTTGAATCTGATGAAGGCTACGACTACTAAAGGAGGGTAAAATGAGAGAAATTACTTTTTCAGAAGCTTTAGGCGAAGCAATGCTTGAGGAAATGCAGAGAGATCCAACAATTTTTACATATGGAGAAGATATTGCAAAACAAGGTGGTATATTTGGAGCTTATAAACCAATTTTAGGAAAATACAAAGACCGAATAATTGACACTCCAATTTCTGAAGAGGTTATTTTTGGCTCAGCTCTTGGTGCTGCTCTTGCCGGTATGAGACCTGTTGCAGAATTTCATTTTTCAGACTTCCTTTTTACAGGAATGACGGCTGTTGCAAACCAAATAATGAAATTTAAGTATATGACTGGAGGTCAAGGTAAAATTCATCTTATCTTAAGAGGTCCTGACGGAATATCGAAATCAGCTGCTGCACAACATTCTGAATCTATTGAAACTCTCTTTATGCATATTCCTGGAATTAAAATCATCGTTCCATCAACTCCATACGATATGAAAGGCCTTTTTAAAACAGCGCTAAAAGCTGATGATCCTGTAATCTGTTTTGAACACAAAATGCTTTACGCAAAAAAAGGACCTGTTCCAGAAGAAGAGTATTACATTCCTTTTGGAAAAGCAGATATTAAAAGAGCAGGAAAAGACGTTACAGTAGTTGCTACATCCAGAATGGTGCATGAATCCTTAAAAGCTTCAGAAGAGCTTGCAAAAGAAGGAATTGACGTTGAAGTAATTGATCTTAGAACATTAGTGCCATGGGATAAGGAAACCATTATAGAATCAGTTAAGAAAACACATCGTCTTGTAGTTGCACATGAGACTTGGAGAAGAGGCGGGTGGGGAGCAGAAATTGCAGCAACAGTCCAAGAAGAAGCCTTTGAATACTTAGATGCTCCTATTATGAGAGTTGGTGCAAAAAATGTCCACATTCCTTTTAGCCCTCCATTACAAGATTTTGTGGTGCCAGATTACAAGAGTGTAATTAATGAAATAAGGAAGGTAGTCAATGTTTGAAATTAGAATGCCCAAGTTTGGGCTATCTATGGAAGCAGGAACAGTAATAAAATGGTATAAACATGTAGGAGACCAAATTCAAAAAGGAGAAGCGTTAGTTGAAATCGAATCTGAAAAGATTACAAATGTTATAGAGTCTCCAATTGATGGTTTTATTAAAGCAATACTTGTTCAAGAAGGTGAATCAAAAGAAGTCGGAGCAATAATAGGATACATTGCAGAAACTAAAGAAGAATTGGATAAAGAAGAATTGGAACAAGAAACAAAAACAGAAACCACTCTTCCACAAAAAGAGGAGGAAACTAAAACATCTCACACTGATGCAACTACACTTCAGTCAGGACAAAAAGGTTTTGTTAGTGCTTCTCCACGAGCAAAAGCACTCGCTAAAGAATACGGTATAGATATATCGGAAGTAGTAGGCACAGGTCCTAACGGTAGAATTACAGAGAAGGATGTGCTTGACTTTGTTGAAAAACAAAAACAGCAAGTTAAAAAAGAACCTCTTTCTCCACTTAGAAAAGAAATTTCTGAGAAACTTTCAAAAACATACCATTCTTCGGTCCTTGTAACAAACATAACAAAGGTTGACATGACAGAACTTCTAGAATTAAAAGCTAATACAGTCCCTGAAGTTTCTGTTACTGCGATTCTTATTAAATGCCTTGCAAAGGTTCTCCTAAAATATCCTGAGTTTAATGCACATTTTGATGGCACATACTTGGAAAAGTTTTCTACAGTTAATATTGGCTTTGCAGTAGACACTGGAGTAGGTCTCATCGTCCCAGTTATAAAAAATGCAGATAAACTCTCTTTGGTAGAATTAAACAATAACTTAAAAAACCTTACAGAAAAAGCAAGAACAAACAAACTAACTACTGAAGATGTTGAAGGTTCTCACTTTACCATTACAAATCTTGGTATGATGCGAACAGATATTTTTACACCTGTTCTTAATAGTGAAGAGGTTGGTATACTTGGAGTTGGAAGAAGTACAAAAGAACTTGTTGTAAAAGATGATAATACTACTACAATAAGAACAATGGCCTATTTTAGTCTTTCGTACGATCACAGGATTATTGACGGAGCAATGGCAGCAAGATTCCTGGGAGATCTTGCGGAAGTCATTGAAAACAAAAGTTTATTAAAAGAAACTTTAGAAATAAAATTTTAATTGAAGGAGGTAAAGTATGAAGAAGTTTGTTATTTCGTTGGTAGTATTTGTAATGTTTGCAAGCGTTTTTGGTTTTACACCCACAAAAGCTGAGCAGAAAGTAGTTATCCAAATTACCATCGGCAGCACAAAAGCGTATGTAAATTCTAAGGAAACTGTACTTGACCAACCACCTATAATCGAGAATAGTAGAACTCTTGTTCCTTTCAGGTTTATTGGCGAATCTATGGGGGCAAATGTAAGTTGGG
>JAINCR010000080.1 GCA_036574215.1 Caldisericaceae bacterium | reverse complement strand
TATCAAAGAATGGGAAACATCACAATCTGAGCAAAATGAAAATCCGGATGTATTTGCAGAAGTTCTACCAGAGGATAAACTGAATATTGTAAATTTTTACCAATCAAGAAACCACGTTGTAGGCATGACAGGTGATGGTGCAAATGATGCTCCAGCGCTCAAAAAGGCAGATTTAGGCATTGCAGTTTCAAACTCCCTTGAAATTGCTAAACAATCTGCAAAGGTTATTTTCACAAGCCCAGGACTTTCAAATATTGTTGATCTTATCTACACCGGGAAAAAAATTTATAAAAGAATAGTCTTGTGGATAATAAATAAAGTTGTAAAAACATTCCAAATCGTCTTTTTTGTTTCAATTGCAACGTTAATTATCGGAAAACCAATAATTACTCCTGCCCAAATGGTTTTAATGCTCTTTTTGTATGATTTTGTTACCATGTCAATTGCAACTGATAATGTGGTGCCATCAAACAAGCCCGAAAAATGGAATGTAAAAAAATTAATAGTTCTCTCTTTAATTTTTGGTTCACTAAAAATTGGAGAACTATTCCTTGCAATGTACCTTGCTTTTAAGTATATAAATCTTCCATTTACTAAATTACAAACTCTTATGTTCTATTTTCTGCTTGTATCAGGTTTGTTAAACATTCTAAACTTTAGAGAAGAAGGGTTTTTCCTAAGCTCTCGTCCAAGCAATATTCTTTTAACTACCATAATAGTTGATATAGTAATAGCAACTTTAATATCTTGGCTAGGTATATTTGTAGCAAAGGTCCCAATACTACACATACTAATAGCATTTATTTATATTTTCTTTGTGACTTTAGTTTTTACTGATTTATTAAAAATTTTAGTTTATAAGATAATAAAAATATAAGAGAGGATTTTATGTTTTCTTGCACCTTTCTTATGGTGGTGGGCTTCCATTCATGGTAATATTTCCAACACCGTTTACGATCACATAAAAATATTTATTGGTTGAACTATCTCTAAGTTTTATAAGTAGTTGATTATTGATTATTGATTGAATAGTGTTTTCTCTTCCTACCATTCCTTCCACAATATCTGTTTCACCTCTAAAAGTATCCCCTGCTCCAGAATTAAAGCAAATAGTAAAATAGTTTTTACCTCCAAATGGAATTGAAGAAGACGATGAAGTTGTTGTAATTGAATCAATTACAATGCCATATTTAAGTATCCGACTAACAAAATGTTTGTTTACAGAATCTGTTGGTATGTAGTGTGCATTCTCTACCTCACTTACTTGGTCCTTGCCCCATTGAAAGGTCTCGAAAAAATAACTTCTGTTGTCTAGATTGGTAGAACTAAAAGGTTCTACTTCACCGTTTTCAATAGTTTTGCTTGAATCAAAATTAAAATAAACATTTAAATCTTGCTGATAGATAATTGCTTTCTCTTTAACCATTCTCAAATCTAAAACCATCTGCCACGCAACCTCTTGAAGGCGCTCTGAAGAAATATAACCACGAAAATAAGGAACAGAAATACCGCCCATGATGATTATAATTGCGATTACTAATAAGGTCTCTATAAGAGTAAAACCAGCAAGAACTTTATTTTCTTGCTGGTTTAATTCAAACTTGATATATAACAAACAGCTCCTCCTCAATATTACTAAGGGTTAGTAAAGTTAAAAACAGGATTTAGTCCCTGAATATTTGCAACATTAACAGGATCAGAAACAATTTCTTTCCACGATAATCTGTAAATGTATTTTGTTGCAAAACTTACACCATCAACTGTAACAGAATTTGTTGGCAATATAGGACCGCTATTACTACCACTGTCTGAACTTATTCCAGTATCATAGATAATGTCCTGGTTACCATTTATTATTACTCCATGTCTATTAAAGCTGATATATCCACCAGCAATAAGAGACCCAAAAACATCCCCATTACCATTTAGTATTATATCACTATAAGGTGCATAGAATATGCCATGCATAGTATTATTGCCATTCAAAATAATACCACTATTTAGGAAGTTTTTTCCTAGAGAAATTATAGCCAACTTGCTATTAGGATTTGTGTTAGATGCTCTTGAAAAACCATTAAATGTAACCCTTTTATTTGTAACTATAGTTCCTGATCCTTTAATAGTAAGATTTCCGTTGAAATTAATATATCCGTTAACCCACACAATACCTGGCGTATCACCAAAATCAAGCACCGTATTTCCATTAGTTGAAAAATCACCACCAATATACCAATCTACTTTTGGTCCAGTAGGATTAACATTATTTACTGGATGAAATTTAATAGTATTTCCAGCGCCATTTAACGAAACATTTCCACTTATATAATATTTTACTTCTCCACCGTTAACATTAATGGTAGTATTACTGCTGTTATAGTAATAGTTACCGAAATAAGGAAGACTTGCACTCATTGCAGTTGATTTTATACTTTCTTCTGTTTCCAGAGGAAAATCAGGAAGCTCCTCTTGTTGGTTGTAAGTTATTGTAGAATTATTACCAAATTCTATATTTCCATTCATAATAATTGAATTATTTCCCGGAGGGAGTGCGGTAACTATATTGCCGTATATTCTGTTGTTTCCGTTCATTATGATTTGCCCCGTTGAGTACAAACTTCCTTGACCATTCTTTCCGTCATAAACAATTTGGTTAGTTGAGGGATCAATATGTCCTGATTGTATAGTGTGAACACCGTTCATTACCAATCCTTTACCAGACCACACAGCATACTTAAATGGTCCTGAAGCAGTAGAACCACCAGAACCTACACCACTTGAGGATGTAACATCCACGTTAATAGCACTAAGAGTTGCTTCAGCAAGAATATTCCTTACAATGTTTTTAGCATTTGAATTAGTTAAAAGATAAGAGCTTACCCTGATCTGAAACTTAGTACTTCCAGGCAAATTTTCACCATCGTCAATGTACTGAGTATTTGTATCTATCTCTATCCATTTGTTATCAGTTGCATACGCATCGTCCCAAGCAGCAATACCTGTTCTAATATCTCCATTTGATAATTTTTTAATACGCTTCGTTTGGATATCACCATTTATTCCTGTTAAAGAAACTGAAGCAATCCTCCCATCATCATCAACAACAGCATAATACTCTTGCGTGTCTAAATTATAAAGGTATGTTGAAACATTATCTTCTATGTCCCATATTGAACCAGATAAAATTGGTCTAGCTTCAAGATAAGTCGTTTTTTCTGATTGCAATATAGTCGCAGGGTTGACACTTGTTGTAGGTTGGTTAATAGTTCCACCATTAATTGTAGAAAGAAGATATCCCATAGTATATTTAACTACATCTCTTTTAATCACGAAAAGGTCGCTTGGTGGATGGTCAGTGTAGTAATCTTCAATATTTTTTATTCCATCATTAATTACTGGGTTATTTTTAGTTAAATCGGGAAACGTATTGATTTGAGAAAGTATTTTATCTACAGTTGCTTCTCCAACGGAAAGAACCATATCAGAAATCGCTTCTTCTGTAACGACAGTTCTCCTCGGTATAGCAGAAGACATCAACATCAAAACTGGAACCATCATTGCAACAGCAATTACAATAGCAAAAATCAAAGCAAAACCTTTTCTTCTTTTTATAATTCTCATTTTAAAACACCTCCTTCTTAATGTTTACTGTCTTAAAGTAATTTGCAAAATTCTTACAATTTTAGTCGGTTTTCCTGAAGCGTCTTTTACAAAAGCTTCTATTAAAATCTGAACAACTTTATCTGACCAAGAAGGCCTTATTAAAACAAAATTGGTAATAACTTGATCTGTTATAGGTTGATTGTGAATACCACCACTCCAAGTTATTCCACCATCAGTTGAAGTTTCGTTACTATAAAGAATTTGACAAGGTTCGTACAATTTGTTAATCCAGTATTGCCTCGGCAGTCCTTTATAATTGCCATAACTATCAGTAGGCACACCAAGAGTATAAGTTATTCTATGTTTTACGTTGTCATTGCTATAAACGTAAAATCTCAAGATTGGCCCTTTTGCATTATCAAAAACATAATACTCATCATTCCCTAAATTTCCAGGTTGTGGTGAATCATCAGCCAGAATGGAAAAAATATCTCGCTTTTCGGCAGCAGAAGGATAAACTATACCAACATTTCCTGTTCCATAAGTAATTGTTTGTCTAATTTCTTTTGATAATTGGTCAAGTACATTTGATATGTTCTCAATTAAAACCTCTCTACTTTGATTTGTTCTTACAAAAGTGTTAACAAAAGTAAAAATTGAAAAGCTCATATAGATAAATACAAAAAGCACAGCCATCGCAATTACAAGTTCGATAAGAGTAAAACCTTTACGTTTAACCATGCTATACCTCAATACGTTGTGACTTTAGTTGACAAACTGTAGGAATGTTCATAACTACCAACAATCCAGAAAACCGTTACCTTTACATCGTAGTACTGCACATGGTTTGGACTTGAAGCATCTTTTTTTCTTGCAACAATTTGTGTTAGGACCCTAAAACCTCTATAAGACATTGTTGCTATTTTTTTGCTTACCTCATTTGTGTAATGTGGATCGAACACAGCTGAGTTTGTATTAACTTTATCACTGTCGGTTGTAAAAATCAAAGCGTTGTAGTTAGCAAAAGCAGAAAAGTTATTGATTCCTTCAGGAAACTGCACAACATAGGGAGCAGTTGTTATCAAATCATAATACTTACCATTGTTCGTAAAAGCATTTCCATCTTCTTGTGAAGGCGAAGAATTAACAGGATTGTTAGAAAAAGATACAAAACCTTGAAGTGAAGAATAAAAGGAATTGCTATTATATGAAACGTCTGGTAGCGCAGGATGGATATTAATAGTATCAGATGAAGTATTTGGCCTTAACGGTTCAGGATTAGTTAAAAGTGGATTTGCACCTAAATCTACAAGACCTGGAAAGTACGCATTTGGATTTAAATCAGGATCAAACCAATATTTACTTCTCTTATCGTTACTTGAGGCGGTTGAAAAAGAAGGATCGGTTGGAGGAAGTATACCAAGGAAATTATTATCCATTGTGACGTTTCTTGACCGAACGAATTCAACAACAAAAGTTGCGATATTTTTTGCCATATCACGAGCTTCTGAATCTTTTAGACTTGTTGCAGAAAATGTTGAAAGTAACAGTGCACTTAGTGTAATAATAAATAATACCGAGATAGCTATTACTACCTCAAGAAGGTTAAATCCCTTTCTTTTCTTCGGTAACTTTTGCAAAAGAAGATCTTCACCTTTTTTGCATCCTGTTAGCATAAAACTATAAAAACCCCCTATATAAATTATAAGAATAAAAAAAATTTTGTCAAGTCCAAACTTTCTTAAAAAATTTTTATAAATACATTAAAAATTCTTTTGCTAAAATCCCTCTTTAAATTTTGGTTATATTATGCAACAAAACAAAAATTTCTAAACTTAATAAAAGTTTGTTTTAAGGTAGTATGATTTTAAACTAACTTAATACTATTTTATTTTCAATTCTGTGTCTTTCAATTGCGGTGTTCAAAATATCATTTATAAGATCTTCATAAGATTTTTCCATAAGTTTATAAATCCTAGGAAAATCAGAATGCAATGGGTCAAGCCCAGGTAGAGGGTTTGCTTCAAGAATATATGGATTTCCATCCCTATCAACTCTTAAATCAAAACGGGTTATATCTCTATTCCTAAGAGCAATAAAGGCCCTTAAACAAATATCCTTAATTTTTGATAGAATTTCCTCAGGTAACCTTGCTGGTAAATAATAGTTAGCTTTTCCAGAATAATCAACTTTGAATTTATACGTTTGTATTCCACCTGCTGAAGCCTTTAATTCTCTTCTTGAAAGAGTTGAAAAATCTATTTCCATTGGAGGTAAAACTACCGGTGGGTAGTTTCCTATAATACCAACTGTAACTTCAATACCTTCGATAAATTCTTCAACCATTACTGGTCTTCGGAATCTTTCAAATTCCCTTAATACATTTAATTTCAGCTCATTCTCAGAAAAACAAACGGATTTTGACGAAATACCAATACTTGAACCTTCGTATATAGGTTTGACAATTACAGGAAACTGAAGATTGTCAATACTAATTTTATCATTTGGCTTCAATACTTTAAATTTTGGTGTAGGAACATTTGCAAACATTAGAACTTCTTTTGTCATAACTTTATCCATTGAAATAGCAAGAGATAAGAGAGATGAACCTGTGTATGGAATCCTCAATTCATCAAGAATTGCAGGAACAAAAGATTCTCTATAAGGACCATTTTTACCTTCAGCGATATTGAATACAAACTGCGGCCTATCTATTGCAAGCAAATAAAAAAGTAGTGGTGAGGTAGCTTCATACAGTTTTACTTTGTGACCTCGATTTTCAAGGGATTTTTTTACAGCGTCAATAGTCTCAGGCCAGTCAAACTCGGCTTCTTTTTCACTTAAACTTCTTCTAAGATTATACGTTATACCTATTCTCATTATAAACTTTCGCCTTTTTAATTAATTTAAACTGATATCTAACTAAGTTGTAATTTTAACTAAAAATATTTAAAAGTCAAGAGTTTAGTAGAAAAATTTATAAAAATTTCAAAAATATTTTATACATTTACAATGACCCAAATTAACAAAAATGTAAATGAGGTTTTAAAAACTATTGTAGAAAAAAAATAAAAAGTTAAAATAAAAGTGTGGAAAATTTCGTATTTATTAGGAGTAATTCAACGGACCCCGAATTCAACATTGCACTTGATGAAAAATTGCTTTATCTTGTAGGTCTTGGGGTGCTACCAGATATCGTTAGATTCTATAAAAATTCCACTTCTGTTATTCTTGGAAGATTTCAATGTAAAGAATTTGAGATAGACGAAGATTACTGCATAATACACCAAATTAAGATAGTTAAAAGGACTACAGGTGGTGGAACTGTTTTCCATGATCTAGGTAATTTAAACATATCTGTCATAGTTAAAAAAGAAACATTAAAAAGCAACTACATACTAGAGAATATACATTTTTTAAGCTCAGCCATAGCAAATGCCTTAAAATATTTCAATATTGAAGCTTCCATTGGAAAGCATAACGAAATTCTTGTTGGTGACAAAAAAGTCTCTGGAAGCGCTGCTGCCTTGAAATACAACGGATTTTTATACCATGCAACACTTCTTTTGAATTCTAATCTTGAACAGATGAAACGTGCATTAACACCAAAAAAAGAATATCATCCGGGCTCAAAATGCATCAAGAGTAATAGAGCCTCGGTAATGAATATTTACGAATTAAGATATATTAACGAAAATGACTTAATAAATAGAATTTATAATGAAATATCAAGAGTTTTTAAATAGTTAAAGGATTCAAAATCAAAAAATAATTGTTAAGATTTTTTAAAAATTAAATTTTTATGGTAAAATTAGGCCATGGTAGAGAGGGTAGAGAATTTAGTAAAATTTGTTTCGCCATACGAACTTCAAAAAAGAAAAAGTGATTACTTTTTTTATCTTATTGCTTCAAAAAAACACTTTGAGAAGTTTATATATCTTAACGACTCTTTTACGATCTCCTTTGTCGATAAGGATGGAGTTGTGTTACTTGCAATGAACATAAACCGAGACCCTGTAATTAGAGAAGGTATGATAATAGATAATTTACTTAGAAATACAACAGCACTCGGAATGGCTCTTGAAAAAATCAAAGAAGCCGAAGTAAAAGGTTATGCTTTTGCTAACTTCAATCTTAAAGATTGGTCGTCTGCTGCATCACCAATAGTTGATAGATCTGGAAATCTTATTGGTGCGGTTAGTATATCATCACCAAATAGATACTACCCTAAGTTTGCATTAGAAATTACTTCACTAATGGCACAAGCCATCCAAAATGAGGTAAATTTTAAAAACCTAATCCAAGAAATTAACCTTTCAAGGAAATTGATAGAATCAATCGTAGAAGCAAATAAGGATGGTATTATCGTTTTGGATAAAAATGCAAAAGTGCTTTTTATAAATTCTTCCGGTGCATCAATTCTCGGAGTAAACAAAAAGGAAGCAATTAACAAAAATGTTACTGAGATAGTTGACTTTAAACCTGTTATACTTAACGTATATAGAACACGTAAGGGTTATACAAACAAAGAATTTGTCATTGAAAGTCCTTCAAAAGGTATACTGCGTTTCACAAAGACAGCGGTTGTATTAAAGGACACAGATGACGACTTTGCTGGAGTTATTGATTTCTTCAATAAAACTGAGGAAACAAAAAGATTTGCTGTGTTAGACGGTGATAGAGAAAACCACTTCACTTTTGAAGATATCATCAGTAAAAGTCCTAAAATAAAAGAAGCAATAAGATTAGCAAAATTAGCATCACAATCTAACACACCTGTTCATCTTACAGGGGAGACTGGAACTGGAAAAGAAATGTTTGCTCAAGCTATCCATTTTGAAAGTATTCGTGCCGATAAGCCTTTTATTGCAATAAACTGTGGAGCTATACCAAGTAGTTTAGCCGAGAGCGAGCTCTTTGGTTATGAACCAGGAGCCTTCACTGATGCCGACAAAAACGGCCGACCTGGAAAGTTTGAGCTTGCAAACGGTGGAACTTTATTTTTAGATGAAATAGAAGAATTGCCCTTAGAAATACAGGTAAAACTCCTAAGAGTCCTTGAAGATAAAATCATCACAAGAATTGGTAGCACAAAATCTTTCAAGGTTGATGTAAGGATTATATCAGCTTCAAACAAAAAACTTGACTCTCTTGTTAAATCTGGTTCATTTAGAGCAGATTTATTCTATAGATTAAATGCCTTTGAGATAACCCTTCCACCCCTTAGAGAGAGGAAAGAAGATATACCATTACTTGTTTCTCATTTTATAAAGAAATTTGCAAAAGAATTCAACAAAAGTATTACTGGTTATGATGAAAGTTTCATTAATCCACTCCTTCTTTACGATTTTCCAGGAAACGTAAGGGAATTGCAAAATGTAGTAGAAAGATCTGTAAACTTAGCAAGCAAAGAAATGCTTACTAAAGAATACCTTCCCAAACATATTTTAGAAGTTAATCTTAAAGATAATACAGCTAACCCAGAATTTGATACAATAAAGAAAGACTACATCGAAAAGATTCTCTTAGAATGTAATTACAATAT
>JAINCR010000079.1 GCA_036574215.1 Caldisericaceae bacterium | reverse complement strand
ATGAGTTTTTTTCCGTCGTATTCCACAAGAATATAAGTAAACTCAGGGTTAACTGCTACGGCAATATTTGAGGGAAGA
This sequence comes from Caldisericaceae bacterium, assembly GCA_036574215.1. Classification (NCBI taxonomy): domain Bacteria; kingdom Pseudomonadati; phylum Caldisericota; class Caldisericia; order Caldisericales; family Caldisericaceae; species Caldisericaceae bacterium. The sequence goes on along the minus strand of JAINCR010000079.1, from coordinate 16,649 downwards.
GTCCAAGGAGTGGTCGTCCAAACAAGAAGGTTTGTTTCCGGAAACCTTTCGTCTTTCACAGGGAAAAGCACATAGACAGAAGGATCTTTAACTTTTTTATAACCTAATGCAACCTCATGTGAGGAAAGGGTGGTGCCACAGCGAGGACAGTAGGGAACAACTTTGTGTCCTTCGTATAATAAACCTTTTTTGAAAACCTCTTTTAGAATCCACCAAATTGTTTCAATATAATAATTTTCATAGGTTTTGTAGGCATTTTTCATGTCAAGCCAGAAACCAATTCTATCGGTTGTTTTTTCCCAATCATCAACGTATTTCATAACCGATTCTTTACAAAGGGCATTGAACTTTTCTATGCCAAATTCTTCGATTTCTTTTTTTGTATGGATGTTAAGCATTTTTTCTACTTCAATCTCTACGGGTAAGCCTTGTGTATCCCACCCACCTTTTCTTGGCACATAATACCCTGTTAGAGATTTGAATCTTAAAACCGTATCCTTGTATATTCTTGAAAGCCCATGGTGCACACCAGGTTTACCATTTGCTGTTGGGGGACCTTCATAAAATACAAAACGAGTAGAACCTTCCCTTATTTTAAGGCTTTTTTCAAAAATTTTATTTTTCTTCCAGAATTCTATAATTTTTTCTTCTTCCTGCGGAATATTTTTTATATCTTCAAGTTTCTCAAATTCCATTTCAAACCTCCAATTAGTATTATGTGAATTATACTATTATATTAAAAATTGCTTTATTAACAAAAAATATTTTTTAATTATTGATGGCCTCTATCGTCCCTTGCCATTCCAAGACAAACCCCTCTTTTATCATTTTGAATATCTTCCGCCCACTTTGAGGCGAAGCGCTATTAGTCATTCCGAACACATTCGCTTCGCTCAGTGTAAACTCCGCAAAGAATCTCAGCCTTTTATGCCTTTTTTGGTTCTCTGTCCCCATTTAGTCATTCCGAGCGGTAGCGAGGAATCTCATTCGTTTTATACTCAAAGAAGGAAAGTCTCCTTTGATACTCCACCAAAAGGATACAAAAGAACGCACAAAGGACGGAGCCTTAAGGGAGCACTTCCTCAAAATATGGAAGAACTTCGCAGTTTTCCTCTTAAACGAAATAAAAAATTTCTAATATTTACTACCTTGACAAAACTTTTAATTTTGGTATATATCAAAGCGATAGAGAGTTTTTGCAGTCACCCAAATTAGGGAACACTGCGATAATAAATTATAGTATACAACAAAAACCATTTAGAAGATATACAAACACAAGTTTGGATATACTGAAGTTATTGGAAATTACACATCATTGGTATATAAAGTATGAAACAGTGAGATAAAAAGGGCAGATATGATAATAAGTGAAGAGGACACAAAGGCTAAGCTTATTGACCCTGTCCTTCACAAGAGAGGCTGGTCAGAAGACCTTATCCGTCGTGAAGAGACCGCTTGTGGTATTGATATCATTGATGGTAATCCAAGACGAAGAGAAAAAGGAAGAATAGATTATCTTTTGAGAATAAAGGTAAACTCCAATACCCAACCCATCGCAGTTGCTCTAATTGAAGCTAAAAAAAGTAATGAGCCTCCAGATAAGGGCCTTGAACAGGCAAAGAAATATGCTCGGCTAAACAATGTTCCTTTCATTTATTCTTCCAATGGACATCTATTTGTAGAATATGACTCTTTCACCGGGAAAACCTCTAAACCCCGCAATCTTGATGAGTTTCCAACTCCTTTTGAAATTAGGGAGCGTTATGAGAGAGGATTAGGAATTTCTCTTGAAAGCGAGTCCGCAAGGCCACTTCTTATGCCATATCCTAAGGGTGAAGCAACAAGACGATACTATCAGGATGCTGCCATTCGTTCGGCTCTTGAGAAGATAGCTCAGGGTAAAAAACGGATTCTTCTTTACCTTGCAACTGGCTCAGGGAAAACGTTTATTGCTGTTCATATTCTAAAGAAGATTGCTGATGCTGGGCAACTTCGCAGAGCGCTGTTCGTATGTGATCGAGATGAATTGCGTTCTCAAGGGCTCTCTGCATTTCAAAATGTTTTTGGTAATGATGCAGCAGAGGTTACTACATCAAACCCCCAAAAGAATGCTCGTATCTTAATAGCAACTTATCAAACACTAAATGTTTCTGACGAGAGTGATAATGCCAAATTTTTTCTTGAAAACTATCCTAAAAATTATTTTAGCCACATTATTATTGACGAGTGCCATAGAAGTGCGTGGGGCAAATGGAGTATTGTGCTTACAAGAAACCCATCTGCGGTTCAAATAGGTCTTACAGCAACTCCTCGCTCATGGGAAGGAGGAAACAAAGAGGAAAGAGAGCACGATGAAGAGATTACAGCCAATAATCTTCGTTACTTCGGCGAACCAGTATATGAATATGATATGGTTCAGGGCGTTGAGGATGGTTATCTTCCTGCTTGTGAAATTATAAGAAGGGAGGTAAACCTTGATAAAACAGGCATTAAAAAAAATGAAATTGAGGTTTTAGGGGCAAAAGATGGTATAACAGGAGTGCCTATTTCCCTTGATGAGACGCGTGAGTTATATGAGGCACCATCTTTTGAGAACATTATCCAATTACCTGATAGAGTTAAGATGATGTGTAAGGATTTATTTGAGATGCTTCTTCAAACTGGAGGTCCTCATCAGAAGACAGTTATATTCTGCACTCGCGAAACCCATGCAGATGCTGTTGCAACTGAAATGAACAATCTTTATGCAGAATGGTGTGCAAGAAATGGAGTAAAAAGACTTGAACCTTATGCCTTTAAATGCACTGCCTCAGTAGGAGGCTCTCAATACATTGCAGATCTGCGTGGTTCAGAGCGAAGTCATTTTATCGCTACAACAGTCGATTTAATAACTACTGGTGTCGATATCCCAATTTTAAGAAATGTAGTATTCTTCAAATATGTCCGTTCTCCAATTGCCTTTCAACAGATGATGGGAAGAGGCTCAAGAATTCACGAGCCAACAGGTAAATTAATGTTTCGCGTTTATGATTATACAGATGCTACTCGTCTTTTAGGGAATTCATTTGCAGTTCGACCTTTACCAACTACTGAACCAAAAGAACTTAAAGAAGGAAAAAAAGAAAAAATTATTCGGGTAGAAGGATTTGATGTTCACATCAATCCTGCAGGCACATATATTGTAATTAAAAAGGATGAAAAAATAACAATGGTAACTGTTGAAGAGTACAAACAGATAATAGCTGAACATTTAGTTGAACAAGTTAAAACGATAGATGATTTTCGCAGATGCTGGATAGATCCTGAGAAGCGAAAAAGCCTTATTGATAAACTGCCTGAGGATGGTCGAAGCGTGAGACTCTTGCAGAATATTCTAGAGAGAAAAGATTATGATATCTATGATACTCTTGCAGAAATTGTTTTTGGAATGTCACCAAAAACCAGAAAACAAAGAGCAGAAGCTCTCCGCTATAAGCATGAAGAATGGTTCAGGAAATTGCCAGAAGAAACAAAAAATACTCTAATTGCGCTTGTAAGGCAATTTGAGATAGGCGGAACAGAAGAACTGGAAAACCCGCGTATCTTTAATACCCCTGAGGTTGTAAAGTCAGGGGGCTTAGAATCACTTAAAATTATCGGCTCTCCAAAAGAAATCATTCAACAAACAAAAGAGAGGTTATTCTCAGTATGAATAAACAACCAGAAATAATTGATTTTCTTGTTAACAACTCTATCTATCCAATGATGAGCAAAAAAGGAAAAATTTTCTTAAGATCTTCTCTTAAAGTAGTTTTAAGCTCGGAAGAGACCGAAAAAATAATAAATGCACTAAATATCGAATCCGAAGAGGATTGTAAGAAAATAAGAGAAGAGATAAAGGAGCGTATCTCTGCTAAGAGAATCAATCGCCCTATAAAAGAATGGATAAAGGATGAAAGGCCGCGAGAACTATTGGTTAAAAAAGGTGCAAAATCTCTTCCTTTGTCTAAACTTCTTGCAATTATTTTAAGAACAGGAAAAGAGGGTGTAAGTGCAGAAGAATTAGCAAAGAGACTTTTAAACCATTTTGGTTCTTTGAGAGCAATTGACTCGGCATCAATTTCTGAAATTTGTAAAATCGAGGGGATAGGACCTGCAAAGGCAGCGCAAATAAAAGCAGCCTTTGAAATAGGAAAACTGCTCTATGAAGAAAAGGCAGAGAAAAAGAGACAAATTAAAAAAGCAGAGGATGTTTTAAGTTATGTAGCTGAATGCTATGGTCCTTACTTAAGGGATGAACGAAAAGAATTTTTCAATGTAATCTTCCTTGATATTAAGAACAAGCCAATAGACAGAATTGAAATTAGCAAGGGAAGTATAAATGCAACAGTTGTTGACTTAAAAGAGATAATTAAAGAAGCAACTATGAGGTCTGCATCTTCAATTATTTTGGTGCATAATCATCCATCAGGCGATACAGAGCCCTCACCAGAAGATATTGAGCTTACAAGGAGAATATGTGAAGCTTGCGAGATAGTTGGAATTAAAGTTTTAGACCACATCATTATAGGTAAAAATCAAGAAGACTATTTTAGTTTTGCAAAACAAGGATTGTTGAAATGAAAAACTTAAAAAAGATAATAAATTTTGGAGAGACTGAAATCATTGAATTTAAAGAGAAACTAAATGAATCCCTTTTCAAAACCATCTCTGCTTTTGCAAACACTCATGGAGGGGAAATTATCCTTGGGGTGGACAAAAAGGGAAATATTGCTGGCATTGATCAATCAACCAAATTTTTAGAAGATTTAACCAATCGTATAGTTAATAAGTTATCCATCTATCCTGAAATTAAAACCATGGACTTAAAAGGCAAAAGGGTTGTTATAATAAAAGTTAACCGTTCCTCTTATCCTGTGTCATATGAAGGACGTTATTATGAGAGGGTGGGAAATACAACTCGTGAAATGAATTTGCAAAAACTCAAAGTATTCCTTTTAAACAGCACGACTTGGGATTCCTTAACAAATGATTATTTATTTGACGAGATTGATACAGAAACTGTAGAGCGTTTTATTCATCTTGCTGTAGATAAGAAGAGACTTGCAACTGAATCTCTTAAAGATTCACCATTATTGGCTCTTCAAAAACTGAATCTTATTATTAACGGGAAATTGACCAATGCGGCGATTATGCTTTTTGGTAAAGATCCTCAAAAATATTTTATCAATCTCTGTGTCCGTATTGGGAGATTTAAAACAGAGACAACAATTATAGATGATAAATGGGTAAAGGGAAACCTTTTCAAGCAATTTGAAGAAACCATAAGCATTATTAGACAACACATAAGCGTTCGTTATGAAATAAAGGACTTTCAAAGAGAAGATATCTGGGATTATCCTATCCCTGCAATTCGCGAAGCAGTCCTAAATGCCCTTATTCACAGGGATTATTCTAATATAGCCAATTTTACTATGATTAAGGTTTATGACGACCATATATGGTTTTTTAATCCTGGCAAACTTCCTGAGGGGATTAAAATTGAACAGTTGAAAATGCCTCACAGTTCTGTTTTCAGGAATCCTCTTATTGCAAAGGTTTTTTACCTTGCAGGTTATATTGAACAATATGGCAGTGGAACTCTTAGAATGATTGATTGGATGAAAGAAACAGGATTACCTGAGCCAGAATATAAGGAAGAAACGGGTGGTTTTTCAGTTTATTTTTATAAAGATATTTACACTGAGGAGAATTTAAGAAAGATGGGATTAAATGAAAGACAGATAAAAGCAGTAATGTATGTAAAAGAGAAAGGGAGAATTACTAATAAGGAGTATCAGACTCTTTGCGAAGTAAAGAAAAGACAAACAAGTGAAGATTTAAAAGAGCTTGAATATAAAGAAATTTTTGAACGTGTTGGTTTAACAGGAAAAGGAACATATTATATTTTAAAGGGGCGCCAAAGGGGCATAAGGAGCAATAAAGGGGCGCCAAAGGGGCATAAAGACGCCACAAAGACGCCAAAAAGGGCTAAAAAATGACAGAAAAATTTTCACTTCCAAAAGGCTGGAGATGGGTTAAGTTGGGGGAAGTATGTGAAATTATTATGGGGCAGTCACCACCGGGTTCTACTTACAACAAAGAAAGCAAAGGGTTACCATTTTATCAGGGGAAAGCTGATTTTGGGAATGTTTTTTTACTTCCTCCCTCTACCTGGTGCACAGAACCATTAAAAATAGCCGAACCTAACGATATATTAATTTCTGTCAGAGCTCCAGTAGGTCAAGCAAATATTTGTAGTGAAAGATGTTGTATTGGTCGTGGACTTGCAGCAATAAGGGCTAAAAAGGATGTAAATTTATGGTTTGTCTTTTATTTTCTTCGCTTCATTGAAAAAGAAATTGCTACATTAGGTTCAGGCTCAACTTTTCCCGCAATCTCAAAATTTCAAATCTACAATCTTAAAATTCCTCTTCCTCCTCTTTTTGAACAAGAACGCATTGTCTCAAAACTTCAAGAGCTTATGCAACAAATTGACCGTGCCAGAAGTGCCTGTGAAAAGCAATTGGAAGCAGCAAAAGCCCTGCCATCTGCATATTTAAGAGAAGTCTTTGAAAGCGAAGAGGCAAAGAGATGGGAAAGAAAAAGATTGGGGGAAGTGTGTGAGATTCTTAAAGGCAAAAAACCGGAATTGTATGACAATAAAAAAAGTGAAGCAATGATACCTTACTTAACTGCAGAAGTTATTAGATTTGGTTCTACTCCAAAATGGTGTTTAAAATCAGACAAAAATTCGGTAGTAGTGGACAAAGACGAGATAATAATAATTGCTGATGGTTCTAATTCCGGAGAAGTTTTTACGGGATATACAGGTGTTTTGGCATCTACAATGGGAAAATTAAAAATAAATAAAAATGTTTCAAAAGATTATTTATATTTTTTTATAAAAATGAATTTTAAGGAATTAAATACACCTAAACGAGGCTCAGCAACTCCGCATTTAGATAAAGATATTTTTTATGAATTATCAATTCCTCTTCCTTCTCTTTCTGAACAACAACGCATTGCCTCCTATCTCAAAGAAAAAATGGCTTATATCCAAAATCTGCAATCTGCAATTCAAAAACAGCAATCAGCAATAAATGCCTTGCCACAAGCAATTTTAAGAAAGGCGTTTAGGGGTGAGTTATAATGGTAAAAAAACTAATTATCAAAAACTATCGCTCTATTAAAAATGTAGAAATTGACTTGGAACTATTTAATGCTTTTATTAATATCCAAACTTATGCGTTAATTGATCAAGACCCTGGAAATGCTAGCACCCAGAAAATAATAACCGAATTAGAGAATGTTTTGGGTGTTGGTAATGTGTTTCTTCAAGAACCAAATCTTGAAGGTATGTTTAACTTTCCTGAAAAATTTACTAAGGAAAAAGCACTTAAATTCTTCCCTGATTGGTTTAAAGAAAATGAACCACCAGAAGTATATAAAAATATAAAACAAAAATTATTTTCATGAGGGGGTCAAATGTCAAAGAACAATCTTAAAATTACCACTCCGCAATCTTTAAATGCCTATATTAAAAGCATTTGTGATATTATGCGTAGGGCTGGAAGGAGTAGCGCTTTGCAGTATGTGCCAGAACTTACCTGGATGCTCTTCCTTCGCATCCTTGATGAAAAAGAACAAAAGGAAGAAGAACAGGCAAAAGCAGTAGGTGTTTCTTTTATGCCTTCCTTAGAGTATCCCTATCGCTGGCGGGATTGGGCAGACCCAAGAGGAAAGAAAAGAATTGATCTACAGACAGGAACACTTGGCGCATTTACGTCCTTTGTGAATGGTGACCTTATACCTCATCTTAAAAATCTTAAAGATAAACCTGGAGCAACTCCCCGTCAGAAGATTATCAGTGAAGTCTTTTCATCAACTGAAAGAACGTATATAGACACAGAACGAAACCTACTTGATATTCTTGATAAAATTCATGCAATTTCTGTTGATAATATTGATGAAACTCATATGTTTCCTATATCTCAGGTCTATGAAGGTTTGCTTCAAAAGATGGGAGAAAAAAATAATGATGGCGGACAGTTTTTTACTCCCAGAGAAGTTATTCGAGTAATGGTCAAAGTGATTGATCCTGAAATTGGAGAGACCATATATGACCCCTGTTGTGGCACAGGAGGCTTTTTAGCCCAGGCTTATCAGCACATGAAAGAGAAGGCAAAAACAGCATCGGATATTGAAATTCTCAAGACAAGAACCTTTTATGGCAGAGAAAAAGAAAATCTTGTATATCCAATTGCTTTAGCAAATCTTGTTCTTCAAGGAATAGACGAGCCCCATATCTGGCATGGAAATACACTAACTGGTTTTGAGGTTTACGGAGAGCTATTTTCAAATGCGCCTTCCCTTTTTGATGTTGTGCTAACAAATCCTCCTTTTGGTGGAAAAGAAGGAGAAGATGCTCAGACACATTTTGCATACAAGACAAGTTCAACTCAGGTGCTATTTCTGCAACATGTGATTGATAGCCTTAAACATGGGGGAAGATGCGGGATAGTAATTGACGAAGGGGTGCTCTTCCGAACAAACGAGAAAGCTTTTGTTCAAACTAAACAAAAACTCTTAAACGAATGCAATCTATGGTGTATTGTTAGTCTGCCGCAAAAAGTTTTTGTGAATGCAGGGGCATCAAGTAAAACCAATCTTTTATTCTTTACAAAAGGTGAGCCGACAAAGGAGATATGGTATTACGATTTATCTGACCTCAATATCACCAAGAAACAGCCACTTACACTACAACATTTTGAAGAGTTTTTCAAATTATTACCAGGAAGAGAAATAAGCGAACGCTCCTGGCGTGTGTCAGTGGAAGAGATAAGATCAAAAAATTATGACCTCAAAGCAGTGAACCCCAACCGGAAAAATAAAGAAGATGAAAGAACCCCAGAAGAATTGATTTCTATTATAAAATCCCAGGCAGAAGAGATCGAAAATGCTATAAACTTTTTAAAAGGCAGAGGGTTATGAAATACGAGAAAATGTATTGATGTTGTGCTGAGGATTTGTTAAGACTTCATAATGGAAGTGTGCGCTGATCCTGTAATTGGATACTCCTTAAAGTTAGGATATAATACTCTAAAATATATTTCTACAGAGCAACAGGACTTTTTACAGAAGCTGCACTTTTTGACCTCAAAGATAAAATTCGCACTGAACTTTACACGTATTTTGTGCATTCTGAAGATTTGTTAGAACCAGTAGTTTATTATTCTAACGGTTATTTAACTCCTCCATAAATTTTCATTCAGACTGGATTATAAGTCTTCTTTCAAATAAAGAGGAATCTATTAAACTAAAAGCAGTAAAAGCACATTTTAGTCAGTATTGGACAAAACCTAAGTTTATGGCATCTTTTATTAGAAAAAATGAACTATTTTTCTCTACTGCCCAATACCAAATTAATTCTAATTTACCTCTCTGGACAAAGGAAGAGATGGAAAAGTTAAAAATAACTCCGTACGTAAAAAATGTTTCAATTACAGAAGATTTGGATTTATACGAATTTAATATAGCATTGCACAAAGGTTTCCCCGCTTTTACTAAAATGATTTTGTTTATCTATCCTGAGATAAAAGGCAAGCCATTTTTAGAAGCACCTAAGCATAAACTTGTTATCGAAAGAAGAGTAAGTAGTAACGTTAAATTTATTCTTTTTGATAGAGGAAAAACGTTAGAAATTAAAAAAGATAGTATTTCTCACAGGGTAAGCGATTAAATTTTTAAAATAAAAATAGATAAGAATTATTTTGCTAATTGCTCAGGCTTCTTTTTCTCAATATATATTGAAGAAGCAGAGAGTAGAGTTTCAGAAACTCCCTTCCGGCTTATAAACTTAGAAAAGCCCTAAATTTTACTTCTGTAATTTAAAATATGTAGTGCCAATCTCTTTTAACTTCTCATAATCTGGTACCACATAAGAGATGCCGTCAATCATATCTGGCGTCCCTGGGAAATTAACAATCTCAACATCTTTACTTGTAATATTTTTAAAAGTAAGCCCAATTTTTGTAATTTGTGCAACTGTTAAGTTTGTATCAACAGCATTCCCAATCTCTTTTGCCACTTGAGGGAGCCTAAAAACAGTTCTAATACTCTTTGTTTGGTCAATAATTGCCTTTATAAGCTCTTGCTGCCTCTCAATTCTCCCGTGCACATTACCTTGTTCATCCACTCCAAAATCTCCCCAGGCATCATACCTAAAACGTGCGTATTCAAGAGCTTTTTCTCCATTTAAATGCTGGACGCCTGGTTTTAAATCTATTTTCACATCGCCAGCCCAAGAATGGTAGTGCATTCTTTCTTTTACATCAATTGTTACTCCACCAATGGCATCAATTACTTTGGCAAACCCTTCAAAATTAACAATTGTATAGTATCGAATATCTTTAGTATCAATATTTAGAAGGTTTGCTACTGTTTTTATTGAAAGATCAACACCACCATCTGGAAAGTAATCTGAATTAAAAGCAGAGTTTATTTTATCGTATCCGTGATTTGGTATTTCAACTCTTGTATCACGTGGTATAGAAAGAAGAGTGACTTTAGAAGTCTTTGGATCAAGATGGGCAAGGATTAAAACATCAGATCTACCTGCTTCCTCTTTTGTTCTTCTATCTGTGCCAATTAAAAGGATATTGAAAGGTTTTGAAGTATCCAAAGGAATTTCTCCTTTAGAATTTTCATTTATAATAGCAAGATTTTTTGCAGTTATAAATACAAAGTACCCAAGCACAGCAATAAATACTATCAATAACACAAGCAAAGTTTGTTTAATAATAGTTTTAATGTTCATTTTTACCTCTTAATCAAAGAAAGATACTCATTATGTACATAACGAGACAAATTATAATACACAATTTTAAAAATCTTATGAATTTCCTCATTTATTTAAAAAATTTAACAAGATGTGGGCCAAACAGCAAGGAAATCGTTGTCATTAATTTTATTAGTATGTTTATAGAAGGACCTGCAGTATCTTTTAGGGGGTCTCCAACGGTATCACCTACTACAGATGCTCTATGTGCTTCTGAACCTTTTCCGCCGTAATTCCCTTGCTCTATGTATTTTTTTGCATTGTCCCACACTGCTCCTGCATTTGCCATATAAATTGCAAGTATAACACCAGAAAGCAAGGCTCCTGCAAGAAGACCTCCTGTAAATTCTTTACCTATTGCTCCCAAAACAATAAACCCTACAAAAGGTGAAACAATTGCAATAAGTGAAGGAAGCACCATATTTCTTAAAGCACCTTTAGTGCTAATTGCAACACACATTTTATAGTCTGGATCTGCCTTACCTAAAATAAGCCCTGGAATTTCTCTAAACTGCCTTCTTACCTCTTCAACCATGTTCCCTGCTGTTCTTGAAACAGCAACAATTGCAAAGGCAGAGAAAAGGAAAGGTAGTGATGTTCCAATAAACATACCTGAAATTGTGTAAGGAGATATGATATCTAAAGACTCCATCTTCATTGTTTGTATATAAGAAGAGAAGAGCGCAAGGGCTGTTAGTGCTGCAGAACCTATTGCAAAGCCTTTTCCCATTGCCGCCGTTGTGTTGCCAAGAGCATCAAGCACATCTGTTTTTTCTCTTACTGTATGTGGTAAATTAGACATTTCCGCAATTCCACCTGCGTTATCTGCAATTGGTCCATAGGCATCCACACTTAAACTTATCCCCAATGTTGATAACATTCCAAGACCTGCAAGTGCAATACCGAAAAGCCCAGAGAATTTGTATGAAACGATGATTGCAACAGCAATAAGAAGTAGTGGTAAAAATGAACTTTCCATACCAACAGCCATTCCTGAGAGGATCGTTGTAGCAGCTCCACCAACACTAGCAGACTTTGCAACCTCTTTAACTGGTTTTGCGCTTGTGTAGTACTGTGTAATAAACCCAATGAGGAGACCAACAATTAGACCTGACACAATTGCAGCAAAATAGTTTACACCATTTTGATATTTTAAAGAAAACACAAAAAACACTACCATTGCAAGAATATTTGTTACAATCGAACCTAAGTTTAGTGCTTTTTGTGGTGCTATATTCATTTTTGAAACAATTAAAGAAGAGACGATACCGACAATTGAAGATAATATGCCAAAACCAGTGATTGCATACACAAAACTCGAGGCACTTTCTCCAAGAACGAATACTCCAAGAATTATTGCAGCAGTAATTGAGCCAACATATGACTCATAAAGGTCGGCACCCATTCCTGCGATATCGCCAACATTATCACCAACATTATCTGCAATAACTGCTGGGTTTCTTGGATCATCTTCTGGTATACCTGCTTCAACCTTCCCAACTAAATCTGCACCAACGTCTGCAGCTTTCGTGTAAATACCACCACCCACACGAGCAAACAGGGCAACAAAACTTGCCCCAATTGAATATGCTGTAACAGCTATAAGAGGGCTTAGTTGAGGAATAAATTTTGTCGTAACTAAATAAGAAGTAAGTGAACCTATAACACCTAACCCTACAACAATAAGTCCCATAACTGAGCCACCCGAGAATGCTATAAAAAGTGCTTCTCCTGTAGTTTTTGTGGCAGCTTGGGTAGTCCTTACGCTAGCCCTTGTTGCAATGGTCATACCCAAAAAACCAGAAAGAGTTGAAAATACTGTGCCCATTACAAAAAATAAGCTTGCATATGGAGAAATTGACAAGGCAATAATTAGAGCAAAAACGGCGACCCATAAATACATGGTTTTATATTCTTCTAATAAGAATGTAAGGGCTCCATCTTGGATTGCTTTTGCAATTTTTTTCATTCTTTCGTTGCCTTGATCTTTTTTGAGGATAGAGATTGAAATGATGATTGCAGATAAAAGCGCTACTACCCCAGAGATGCTACCAATCAATAATTCCATTTTTACCTCCTTATCTCTACTTTGGAGCCGGCGATCTGATTTGAACAGACGACCCGCTGATTACGAATCAGCTGCTCTACCACTGAGCTACGCCGGCAAAAATCTTTCAATAATAAAAATGGAGCGGAAGACGGGATTCGAACCCGCGACACCTGCCTTGGCAAGGCAGTGCTCTACCCCTGAGCTACTCCCGCTTATTCTCCGCATTTTCATAAACTTGGCGGGATCGATGGGATTCGAACCCACGGTCTCCGGCGTGACAGGCCAGCGTGTTAAACCACTACACCACGACCCCGCAACTATCTAATTATATTTAAAAGTTTTATTTTTGCAACTCCTTATGGTGGGCGAAACAGGATTCGAACCTGTGACCCCTTCCGTGTGAGGGAAGTGCTCTACCGCTGAGCCATCCGCCCACTGCCCACTTTTAATTTGGTGCCCTCGAGGAGAGTCGAACTCCTATCGCCGCCTTGAAAGGGCGATGTCCTAACCGTTAGACTACGAGGGCACTGGTGAGCCGTGCAGGACTCGAACCTGCGACACCCGGCTTAAAAGGCCGGTGCTCTACCTCCTGAGCTAACGGCCCTCTTTGAGGTCTAGCAATATATAATACGAAATTATAAAAATAAGTCAAGAGTATTTTTAGAACTGTTCAATGATTTCTACAAATTTTGTGTATTCCGACTGGAAAAGCAATCTGCATTGGCCTTGTGGACCATTTCTTTGTTTTGCAACTAAAACTTCTACTCTTTCCCTTTCGGCTTCATCTGGAATGTGTAAGAAAATTACAACATCTGCATCCTGTTCAATTGAACCACTTTCTCTTAAATCTGAAAGCATTGGTTTTTTATCTTCTCTTTTTTCTACTGCTCTACTTAACTGTGATAAAACTACAACGGGTATATTAAGTTCTCTTGCAAGATTTTTTAAACCTCTTGTAATTTGCGATATCTCAAGCACTCTATTTTCTACTCTCTGCTCTGAACGTATCAGTTGAAGGTAATCTACGAAAATAATGCCAACTTTTGCTTCTATCTTTAACCTTCTTGACTTTGTGCGTATGTCTGTAAGAGTTACATCAGGGCTATCATCTATGTAGATTGGTGCTTCGTATAGCTCTGAATAGGCCTCTGTAATTTTACTAAAGTCTTCATCTCTTAGATAACCTGTTTTTAACCTTTGCATATCAACTTTTGCTTCTGAGCAGAGCATCCTTTCAAGAAGTTGTTCTTTTGACATTTCTAAGGAAAAAAATCCAACAGGAAGGTTCTCTTTACTTGCAATATTCGTTGCAATATTTAATGCAAAAGAAGTTTTTCCAACGCTTGGTCGTGCTGCAATTATGATAAGGTCTGAATTTTGAAACCCACCTGTTATTTTGTCAAGTGTTGGATATCCCGAAGGTATTCCAGAAACGCCTAATTTTCTTTTGTATCTATTTTCAATTTCTTCAAAATGTTCGTGTAGAAAATCTTTTATTCTTATAAAGAACGTTTGAGTTTTTTCTTGTGCGATGTTAAAAATTTTTTGCTCTGCAAGGTCTAAAACTTCATCAATGTCAAGAGATTCATTAAAACCTAAATCTGATATTTCTCCCCCTGCTTTAATGAGCTCTCTCAGTATTGCCTTGTTTTTTACAATTTTTGCATAGTATTCAACATTTGCTGCATTTGGCACAAAGGCTGCAAGTTGTGCAATGTAAGTTGAGCCACCCACTTCATCAAGATAACCCATTTTTTCAAGTGATTCTACAACTGAAACAATATCAATTGGCAAACCTCTAAGAGAGAGATCTTTTATTGCTTTCATTATTTTTGCATGTTCTGGGCGGTAAAAATCTTCTTCTTTTAAGATTTCAATTACCTTATAGACGGCTTCTTCATCTATAAGCATTGCACCAATAACAGATTGCTCTGCCTCAATTGAGAACGGGGGGAGTTTTTTGAATTCTTCTGCCATTATTCTTTCTCAACTCTAATTTTTAGTTCTGCCTGAATGTCTTTGTAAAGTTTTACAGGTATTTTATAAACTCCGAGTTTTTTGATTGGGTTTTCAAGGACGATTTTTTTACGGTCTATTTCAAGTCCGAACAACTTTTTAATTTTTTCCTCAATATCTTTTGATGTAATTGAGCCAAATAGGATATCGTTTAAGCCTGCATTTGCTTTGAATATTAACTCTTTTGATTCGAGGATCTCTTTTTCGTTTTTTGCCTGGGTTATTTTTCTTTCCTCAACGTTTTTGCTCTCGTCAATAATGTTAAGTGCAGTATCTTCATCGACGAGTTTTGCAAGGCCTTTTGGAATAAGATAATTAAGAGCATAGCCCTTAGAAACTGAGACTATGCTCTTTGCATTCCCTAGACCTTTTACGTTTGATAAAAGCAAAACCTTTATCTTCATTGAATTATCTTCTTACATAAGGTAAGAGAGCCATGTATCTTGCACGTTTAATTGCCTTTGCAACTTCTCTTTGGTGTTTTGCGCAAAGTCCTGTGTTTCTTCTTGGAAGAATCTTGCCTTTTTCACTAATAAACCTTGAAAGCTTTTGCACGTCTTTATAATCTATGCTTTCATTTTTTGCACAGAAAACGCAAACCTTTCTTCTCTGTCTAAAAAAATATGCCTTTTTAACCTTTTTCTGAGTTTCCATTCTTACCTCCTATTAAGAAAATGGGACATCAGGTTCTGAATCTTCTGTTGCTTCTTCTATTTCAATCTCTTTAGAAGCTTTTGCCGTTATGAGTTTTAAGTCCCTTGCTACAATTTCCGTTACAAACCTTTTATTGCCGTCAACTTCATAATCTCTTATACGTAATCTTCCTTCAACAAAAATGAGATCACCTTTTTTAAACGTCTTTTCTACCCTATCTGCAAGCCTGTTCCATGCAACAATTGTAATAAAGGAAGTTTCTTCATCCCACTTATTTGGGTCTTGTTTTGACTTAAAAGATCTGCTTACTGCAATTTTAAACTGAGCAACTTCATTTCCCTGAGGAGTATAGCGGATATCTGGGTCTGCTACAAGACGCCCTGTTAAAAATACTCTGTTAATATCAGACATTTTCTTCCACCTCTTCTTCAGTTTTTGGCGAAGTCCCAATACCTTCTTTTTTTACAATCATTGCTCTTAAGAAACCGTCATTTACCCTGAAAAAATAATACAGATCTTTTATAGTTTCTGGCTTAAGGCTTAGATTAGCAAGGTAATAGTAACCGTTTGCCTGCTTTTTGATTGGATAGGCAAGCGTTTTTAAGCCCCATTCTACTTCGTTTTTGATTGTGCCTTGGTTTTTTTCAACAAAATCATGGAATTTTTGAACTAGCGCTTGTCTTTCTTCATCGCTAATGTTAGCGCTTACAATGTAAAGCACTTCGTAATCATTCATTTTTACCTCCCGGTCTAAATTCTGCCTTGTGATAATTTCACAAGGAAGGTTTAATATTTCAACATATTATATAGAAATTGTGTTATAAATCAATAGAAAAAAATCCACTATTATAACTGAGTCTACATGTAGGTAATGTTTTCTATTAATTCTTACTATTCTTCTGTCTTTTATCCATTACTAAAAATATGTAGAGAAAATTTAGATTAAATTAATATAAAAAATTCCTTTAAATTTATAGAACTTTTTTGTAAGTTTGAGTATCTAATATACTAGAGAAAAGAATTTTTACTTAGAGCAAAATATATTTTTAAGAAAAACACCGCATGCAGTCA
>JAINCR010000078.1 GCA_036574215.1 Caldisericaceae bacterium | reverse complement strand
GCAACAGGAGCTGACCCTGCAAAATTACCAGTACCAGAAGAAGAAAAATTTAGAGGCAGAGGAATTTCCTACTGCGCAACTTGTGATGCTGCTTTTTTTAAGGATAAAACTGTTGCTGTAGTTGGAGGTGGGGATACTGCTTTACACGATGCACTTACCTTATCAAAATTTGCTGAAAAAGTCATAGTAGTCCACAGAAGAAAAGAACTAAGAGCTACTAAAATACTTCAAGAAGCATGCTTTTCAAATGCAAAAATTTCTTTTGAACTTGAGTATATACCAATTCACGTATTAGGTGAGAAAAAAGTTGAAGGATTAGAAATTGAAAATGTAATCACAAAAGAGCATAAAGTCCTAAAAGTTGATGGAGTTTTTGTTGCTATCGGTGAAAGACCAAATACAGAACTTGTAAAGGGACTTGTGGAAATGGACGAACGAGGATTTATAAAAACAAATGAAAAAATGGAAACAATAGTAGCTGGACTATATGCAGTAGGAGATGCAAGAAATACTCCGCTAAGACAGGTAGTAACCGCCTGTGGTGATGCAGCAATTGCGGCATCAGAGGTTGATAAATATATTAAAAATTTAGGATAAGAGGTGAAAAATGGAAAGGTTATTAAAAGAAAAAGATGTTCAATACATCAAAGATTTATTTGAAAAGAAATTAGAAGGTGAAGTAACTTTAACACTTTTTACTGAAACAAAAGGGTCAAATGTTACTAAGTTTAACGAACAGTATCTTCCATACACAGAAGAAATAGTAAGAGAAGTAGCTGAACTATCCCCTAAAATAAAAATGAACATATACACAGATGACTTTGAAAAAGAAAAAGAGTACAACATAAAAACCGTCTCTGCCCTTTTCATTGAGGGAAGCAAAACAAATAAAAACATCGTTTATTACGGAATCCCTTCAGGACATGAGTTTTCTTCTCTACTTGAAGACATTATAGATGTTTCAAAGGGAAAAACCGAACTTCCCGAAAATATAAAAGGAAAAGTGGAAAAAATTTCAAGTTCTATTGAAATTCTTGTTTTTGTTACCCCTACATGCCCATATTGCCCAAGAGCAGTTAGAACAGCACATCAGTTTGCTTTAGAAAACTCTAACATCAAAGGAATTATGGTTGAAGCAAATGAGTTTCCAGAATGGTCAGAAAAATACAACGTTTATGCAGTCCCTAAAGTGGTAATTAACGAAGGTAAGGGAGAATTTGAAGGAGCATTACCAGAAGATGCATTTTTGGAAGCAATTTACGATGCAATTGGAATAAAACTGATTTAACTAATTTAATAGTTCAAAAACAAAAAAAGCCCCGCTTAAGCGGGGCTTAAAAATTATTAAGAGCATTTAGATAAGTAAGGCAAGAATCGCCTTTTGAATATGTAATCTATTCTCTGCCTGGTCAAAGACTACTGAGTGAGGACCATCAAGCACTTCATCTGCAATCTCCTCACCTCTATGGGCAGGAAGGCAGTGCATTGCAATTACGTCATCTTTTGCATGTTTTAAAAGTTCTGAGTTTATTTGATAGGGCTTAAAGATTTCAACTCTTTTTTCGTGTTCAGATTCCTGTCCCATTGAAGCCCACACATCAGTATAAACAACATCTGCATCTTTTACAGCTTCATACGGATCATTTGTGATAAAAATTCGTGAGTTAGAAAACTTAGCAAACGAATTTGCAATTTCCACAACTTCTTTTGAAGGTTCATACCCTTTTGGAGAAGCAATAGAAACATCTAAGCCTAAAATGCTTCCACCAATAAGAAGAGAATTTGCAACGTTATTTCCGTCGCCAACATAGGCAAGTTTAACACCCTTTAAAGTTCCTTTTTTCTCTTTAATCGTTAAGAAATCGCCCAGTGCCTGGCAAGGATGTGAGTAATCAGAAAGAGCGTTGATAACAGGAACAGATGCATTATTAGCAAGTTCCTCAAGGGTTCTATGTTCATAAACTCTAGCAACAATACCATGAACATATCTTTCGAGGACTTTTGCAGTATCAGCTATGGTTTCTCCTCTAATTAATTGCATGTTAGACGTTTCAAGAACAAGGGGAAGTGCACCAAGTTCATGTATTGCAACAGCAAACGATATCCTAGTTCTTGTTGATGGCTTTTCAAATAACACAGCAACAGTTTTGCCAGCTAAAAATTTTTCATCTTTACCCGCATAGTGGTCAGTTTTCATCTTTTCAGCCTGAAAAATGAATTCCTCAAGTTCTTCTCTTGTAAAGTCTTTCAAACACAAAAGGGACCTTCCTCTTAATTTGGTTGCCATGTTATCCTCCAAATTTTTTAGTCAGTACATCTTTCAAATCAGGCTTCCCAATCTCCTGTAGTTCATATCTAACTCTTACAGCAGGTTTGTTGAGTGTCAAAACTCTTCTTAAGTCAATTGGGGTGCCAATTACAACAACATCGGCAGGAATAGAATTTAAAGTCTCCTCAAGCTCTTTAATTTGAGTTTCACTATAACCCATAGCAGGTAAAACATCTTTAGTTTGAGAATATTTTTCGTATGTTTGCTTTATAGACCCAACTGCATAGGGAACTGGGGATATGATTTCGCTTGCACCGAGTTTTCTTGCAGCAATATAACCTGCACCATAACTCATCCCGCCGTGTGTTAATGTCGGACCATCTTCTACCACAACGACCTTCTTTCCCCTTATAATTTCTCCACTCTCAACAAATAGAGGGGATGCTGCGTCAACTAAAATTGCATTTGGATTAAGCTCCCTTGCATGATTCCTAATAAATTCAATTGATTCAAAGTCTGCTGTATCTTCTTTATTAATAACTATTACGTCTGCACTCCTAAAATTAGTTTCGCCAGGATGGTATTTAAATTCGTGTCCAGCTCTCAATGGATCAGCAACAACAATTTTTAAATCAGACTTATAGAACGGAAAATCGTTATTACCACCGTCCCACACAATAACATCAGCCTCTTTTTCTGCTTCTCTTAGAATTCTTTCGTAGTCCACGCCTGAATAGATAACTGCTCCAAGGTCAATGTGTGGTTCATACTCTTCTCTTTCCTCAATTGTGCATTTGTATCTATCGAGGTCTTCATAAGTTGCAAATCTTTGAACTGCCTGCTCAACAAGGTTGCCGTAAGGCATCGGGTGTCTTATAGAAACAACTCTTTTACCCATTTCTCTTAGAATTTTTACAACTTTCCTTGTTGTTTGACTTTTACCTGAGCCCGTCCTCACAGCGCAGACAGAGACTACTGGTTTTGTTGATTGAAGCATTGTGCTCTCAGGTCCCATTAACCAAAAATCAGCTCCGTTTGCAAGCACAATTGAAGCCTTATGCATAACATACTCATGGGATACATCACTATAGGCAAATACAACTCTATCTGCTTTTAACTCCTTTATGAGTTTGGGTAGATCTTCTTCCGGATAGATCGGAATACCGTTTGGGTAAAGATCTCCGGCAAGTTCCTTAGGATAAACTCTACCCTCGATGTTTGGAATTTGAGTTGCAGTAAAAGCAACTACCTCAAATTCATCTTTCTTTCTAAAAAAGACATTGAAGTTGTGAAAATCTCTTCCAGCAGCTCCCATAATAATAACTCTTACTTTTTCCATCTTAACACTCCTTTCAAAAATTTTCTACTTAACATTATATGTGAAGTTCTCAAAATTTTGAACAATCTTTCGGTAATTATTCTTGAAGTTAAAGAAAGCAAAAATAACGGTAATAAAAGGATAAATAAAGCTGAGTAAACTTTCAACATACATGCCCTTAGAGAGGTAAAAAACACCGCAAACGATAAATACAATCCATCTAAACCTATTTACAATATAAATAAAGTGTGTGATTTTTAGGTTCAAAAATTTATCCGAGAAAAAACCCCATAGAACATTTAGTAAATAAACTACAGGCAAAATGTAATACCACTTTATAAAGAAAATTAAAGGTGGCACCAACATTTCAGTTGAATAAAGAGGTAAATTTGCCCATTCACCTAATCTACCTTCAATATAAGATTTGGTTTTTATTTCTTTGAGCTTTCCAAATTCTTTCATGCTTAAGCCTCAAAATCTAACGTTGTAAACTAATAAAAATGCAAGTATCTGTAGTATGTATTTACTTACAACTTCAGGAGGAGTTGTGTCTATTTCAATTTCTATTGTCTGGGTTAATTCTTTTACGGCTTCAACGATTCTCCCGGCAATAACCTCTGAAACTGGTTTTGAAAAAGCTTTTTCTTTACGTATTCTGTTAAAAGCAACTGAATAGATAGCATTTTCATCTTTGAAATTTTTCAAGAAAATATCTTCAAGTAATTCAAGGGATACTTGGGCAATGTCGTTTTTCTCTGTTTCAGGTATTGGAGGCAGTGCTGCAAGAGCCTGGCTTAAAAACTGCCTAATTGAAAGAGAAACCTTCTGCACATCATTTACATACTGTAAAGTTTGTCTCAAAGGTTCAACCATGGAGTAAGCTTTATATACAATAAAAGTGATGTAGCCAAGATAACTATCAACATTCAAAAGACGTTTAATCTGATCCATTGAAACAATTCTTATTGCTCTTTGCATCCCAGATGTCCCTAAGATATTCAACATCTCCTTAGTAATCACATATAACATGTCAAACAGGTCGTAACTTTCAGCATACCCAACATATAAGTTTAAGTTTTTTGCATCTATTCTATCTATCACTTGGCCATGATTTTGAAAATTCCAAACAAGAGTATGGGCAGTTTGCGAAGCAAGAACAGACCTTTCTCTTTCTGGTTTGTCTTTATACATATACCTATAGAGGAAATTATACGCATACTGTTCCCCTGTTGTTAATGCCCTGTAGCACATATTAACAACCGTTGGATTGATCTGTTGAACTATTGGAACTAAATAACTCATCGCAGTATTCATGGCAATATCCACTGCATCCTCTTTTTTAATCAACGTGTTTTGAGCAATACTTTGGGACATTTGTATTGCAAGAGGGAAAAAATCTGTCACGAACTTTCCGTAGAGTTGTAAAAACGGATAATAACCTTCTAGTGCAGAAATTTGGAGTTTTTCAATAAGAGGATGTTCCATCTGCATATCAAGAGGGCCAATTTCTGATTGAGCTGCCATGATAATCTCGTCTGCCGCTAAAGTCATAAGTGTTGCAGCACTTTTTGCAAATAAAGGCACCACC
>JAINCR010000077.1 GCA_036574215.1 Caldisericaceae bacterium | reverse complement strand
TAGTTTGAAACTTCTAAATTAGTTGAATTTAAATCTTCTATATCAAAATCATCAAAAGTAAAACTTGTTAAAACTTTTTGGCCAAAAGAATTATCCTCGTTAAAAAACTCAAGGGTTGCTTGGTAATTCCCTTGAACGCTTATAGAGATTGGAAAATCAAGCAATAAAACCTCTCCAGGTTGCACATTCCTTGTGATGGGAAAAGTTTTCTCTACTTTAATAGAGCCGTTAGTTAATGTGACTTTAGCAGAGTAAGGCTTAGAGAATATGGTAGAAGTCCAAGTTGAAGTGCCTACGTTTTGCACGAGAAACTGGATATGCGCTTCATGTTTTGTAGAGAACTTTAATCCTGTATTTGCCTGTATAATCCTTGCATTATCGGTTAGGTTCTCATAAAGGTCGGCAAAATGGTATGGAGTAGGCGTATCAATATACTGAGGAGGATTAGCAATTAGTTTAGGGTCTGGTTTTGTTATGGTAACAGGTGCCCATAGAGGTTGCCCATCATCACCTATGATAAGTTTTGCAATGTTATCAATAACTTTATCTTGGTAGTGCCTACCTTCTGGATTTAACGGATGATTTATATAAGAAAAGCCGTTGTATGCCCAAATTGCATAGTACCAATTTTCTAAAATGTTTCTATCAGAATCACCAATTGGGGGTGTAATTTTCCATTTGTTATCTAAAATTTTTGCTCCAACTTCAATATTGTAAAATACATCATTTTTTAATCGCTCAATGTCAGAGCGACCTGTAGAATTAATCTGCATGATACCAATATCAATTGAACCATTGCTATTTGTGTGGATTATAGGATTACCACTTAAATCAAACTGTCTAAAGCCTGATTCCGTATAGGCAATACCCATAAGTATAACCGATGGAATATTGTATTTCTTTGATACTTCAATGAATTTTGCCCTAAGAACGGTTGATGTTGGATTCTCTTGTCCCGAAAGTAAAACAAGGGAGTCAAAAATGATTGCAAGGCAAGTTAAAACAATTACGATATTTGCAAGACCTCTACGCTTCATTAATCTCCTCAAATATAATTTTTGCTTCTTCAATGATTTTATTTTTAAGTTTTTTTATATCCTCGTTTGGCGACTTATCAATGTATTCTATAAGTGATTCAATTGGATTGATAGCTTTTGATACAAAATCCCTTATAGGAATGTTTCCTTCCCTTCTGTCGTCAATATATGCAAACGAATACGCCTCTTTTTTTACAATTTCAATAAACTTAGAAAGCATGTGTTCTTCAAATAAATCGCCTTTTATTAAAAGACGCGTGATTGACCTTTTAACTTTCTCCATATCAACGCTTTTAAAGGAATTCTCGTTTTGTATCTCTATTGTGTAAAATTCCCTTGCAAAAGGATTTTTTATAAACTCCAAATATGGCTCTTTTGAGGGTTCAACTTCAACAAAATAGAAACCTTTCTCATCGTCTTCATCACCAAAGTCTAACCTATCAAGTGAACCTGGATAAACAAATACATGCTCGTATTTTTTGCTTCTTATAATCTGGTGTTTATGTAAATGGCCCAAGGCAAAATAACTAATATTAATTCTATCAAGTTCTTCAATGGAGAGTGGTATTTCACTTGTAATGTTTATATACTTCTCAAAGCCAACCTCTCCTTCTGAAACAGGGATATGCCCAACTAATATATTTAAATTACCATTGCCAATATCGGAGAGTTTTTCATCGAGAATATATAGAAGCCTTCTATTCATCAAATTTAAAACTTCACTTTCCTCTCTATTCCTGTTTTCTTCTTTTGAAATGAAGTTTAATTTAAAAGGGTAAGGAAGGGTAATAAAATTAGCACCATTTATAGTTACTACTTCACTTATTTTACTTACGTAAACGGAAGGTAATTTTAAATTATCGTAAACATCAAGGTGGATGTTTTTACCTCTAAAACTTGGCCCTTCGTGGTTGCCTGTAATTATAAGCACGGGGATTTTATTTACCATCAACTCTTTTACAAAACTTGAAAATACAGATTGAAACTTTGCATTAGGGGATCTTTCGTGAAAAACATCTCCTGCAATCAAAACAACATCAACCTCGTATTCCTTTGCTTTTTCAACTACAAAATTAAGTGACTTAAAGAAATCAAATTTACTTTCATCTTCCCTTAAAGGAAAGCCTAAATGTAAATCGGCAAGATGAAGAAATCTCATCCTGTATGATATCCTCCGTCAATAAAGATTATATCACCTGTAATATATGAAGCATCATCGGAGAGTAGAAACGCTATCAATTTTGCAACTTCTTCTGGAGTGCCTGCTCTTCTAAGAGGCACCCGTCTTAAAAATTCTTTTCTTTCTTCATCAAATTCTTTACTAAAAAAATCTTCTGTCATACTTGTCCTTATTAAACCTGGCATAATACTATTTACTCTAATATTATACTGCCCAAGTTCAAAAGCAAGAGAATTCGTTAGTCCAATTATAGCAGATTTAGTAAGAGAATATCCTGAAGATGGACTTTTTTCTCCAAAAAGCGCATCAATTGAGGAAATAAAAACTACACTTCCACCATTTTTTAATAGTGGCAAAAGTTCTTTTAGTATAATAAAACTCGTTTTAACATTAACTTCCCACATTTCATCAAGCTCATGAACTCTAAAAGTTTCAAATGGCTCAGTATAGATAATTCCTTGGGAGAATACAACACCATCAAGTTTGTTAACTTTTGTGAATAACCAATTGATGAGATTGAAAGTATCTTTTGGAAAACTGCCTTGGAAAAATTCGATATTAGGACATAAAGAAAGAGTTTCATCTATATGCGCCTTTGTCTTTCCCGTTATGATAACACTTGCTTTAAGAGTGTTAAGATAAATAGCAGTGGCCCTTCCTATTCCGGAAGAGCCACCAATGATAAGAATAGATTTCCCCAAAAAATCCATCTTATCCTTTTAAGTAAGGAATAAGGCAGAGCATTAATACTTTTTCATCCCCAATGTTTTTATAGGAATGAGGTAAGTTGGGTCTAATAAAAACCGCAGAACCTTTTTCAACTACGCGTTCTTCTGAGCCTTCGGTAATAAGCACCTTCCCTTGGAGAATAAAAATTTCATGCTCCCATTCGTGTTGATGTTCAGGAATTACAGCACCTTTTTCAAGTTCAAAATACCTCATTGCAAAACGCTCTGCACCATCCTCCTTCTTGATAAGCCACCGAATCGTCACGCCAGGGATATAGGCACCATTAAATTCAACTGGTTGAGGGTTTATTTCCTCAGGTTTAATCGTTTTCATACTATACCCCCAAAAACTCTTTTGCTATCTTACTACCTTCTTCAACTGCCTTAATGTTAATCTCAAGGAGTTCTTTTTTTCTTCCGGTAAGATATTTTTCTAATGCCTTTTTAATCGATTCTAATGAGACTGGTTTTTCTACCTCAACATACGCACCTAAAAGAATCATATTAACAACCTTTTCTGAGCCAAGTTTTCTTGCAATATCATGTGCATCGATTTGAAGCACTCTTATATCCGTTCTTGTAACTTCTTTTGGGATGAGTGTCTTATTCAAAATCATTATTCCATCTTCTTTCATAAGAGGTTCATATTTATCTAAGGAAGGAAGATTGAGAACAATTGCTGCTTCTGGCCTATCAATGATAGGAGATGCAATCTCTTCATCGGATACAATAACATGACAATTTGCAGTTCCACCACGCATCTCAGGTCCATAGGAAGGAAGAAAAGTTACAAATTTCCCATCTTCTTTACCTGCCTCTGCAAGGATTTCTCCTGCAAGCATTACGCCTTGACCACCAAAGCCAGATATAACAACACCTTTTTGCATGTTATTCTACCCCCTTTACCACTCTAAATTCACCAATTGGAAATACGGGCAAGACTTCTCTTCTTACCCTCTCCAATGCTTCAACAGGAGTCATTTTCCAGTTTGTTGGGCAAGTTGAAACAAGTTCAACAAGAGAATACCCAAGTCCTAATATTTGCGCCTTAAATGCCTTTCTTATAAAGTTTTTTGCCTGGTTAATATGTTGTGGAGAATCAAGAGAAGCTCTTGCAATATACGCAGGGCCATCAAGAGTGGCAAGCATTTCTGAGACATGAATAGGGAAACCATTAACCTCCGGTTTTCTTCCATAAGGTGATGTTGTTGTAACCTGTCCTACAAGTGTTGTAGGTGCCATCTGCCCACCAGTCATTCCAAAATTGCCGTTGTTTATAAATATGGTCGTGATAAGTTCGCCTCTTGCTGCAGCATGAACGGTTTCTGTCATTCCTATGGAAGCAAGGTCTCCGTCTCCTTGGTAGGTAAGAACAAAACTCTCAGGGTGTGCTCTTTTAATTCCAGTTGCCATAGCACAGGCTCTACCATGTGCTGCAACAGTTGCATCTGTATCAATAAAATCGTATCCAAAAACAGAACATCCAACTGGCCAAACAATTACCGCTTTCTTCACTAAATCAAGTTCTTCAAGTAACTCTGCAACTATTCTATGGGCAACCCCATGCGGACATCCCGGACAGTACGTGGTTTGCTTCTTAGCAAATGAATCGGGTGCTTTATAGATTAATTTCATTAGCAACCTCCCATATGTAATTTAAAAGCCTTATAGATTTCTTCTGCGGTTGGGACAATTCCACCAAATCTCCCATAAAACTGCACTGGCTTTTTACCGTTTACGCCAAGTTTTACATCCTCAAGCATTTGTCCTTCGTTCATTTCAACATCCAAGAAGAATTTAGCCTTATCTGCAAAATCTTCGAACACTTTATAGGGGAAGGGCCAAACAGTTATAGGTCTTATTAAACCTGCTTTTATACCTTTTTCTCTTAACATGTTAACGGTTGTTTTCATAATTCTTGCAACAGTCCCAAAGCCAGTTAAAACATACTCTGCATCATCCATCTTGTAAAGTTCGTATCTTACTTCATTTTCCTGTATCTTTTTGTATTTCTCTTGTAAGTCGAGATTCATTTTTTCAAGTCCTTCAGGAGAAAGATCAAAAGAAGAAACAAGATTTCTTGGTCGATCTCCTTTTCCAACGATTGCCCAATCTGGAGTCTTGAGCTTACTTACGTCGACCCAATCTTTAAACTCTACAGGTTCCATCATCTGCCCTAAGAGTCCATCGGATAACATAACAACCATAATTCTATACTTCTCGGCAAGTTCAAAAGCATCGTACATAAGGTCGCACTCTTCTTGCAATGTATGTGGCGCAAGGACGATAGAGTGGTAATCACCGTGGCCTCCGCCTTTTGTTGCCTGGAAATAGTCTGCCTGCGCTGGTGCAATATTACCCAAGCCAGGACCACCACGCATTACATTTACAATTACACACGGAACATTGGAATTACCAATGTAGCTAAAACCTTCCTGCATAAGGCTGATACCAGGACTTGAAGAAGTTGTAATAACTCTTGTGCCAGTTGAAGCCGCTCCATACACCATATTAATTGCTGCTACTTCACTTTCTGCTTGGACATATGTGCGTCCCACTTCTGGCATTCTTCTTGAAAAATATTCAGGAGATTCATTTTGAGGTGTGATAGGATACCCAAAAAAGATCTGAGCACCTGCCCTAATTGCGGCTTCGGCTAAAGCCTCTGCGCCTTTCATTAACAATCTTTCACCCATATTTACCTCCTATTTTACTTCAACTTTCTCGGGTCTTCTTACCTCTAAAATCGCCTTATCGGGACATATAAGATAACAAAATCCGCAGGAGATACAGTTTTCGTTGTCAAAAAGTTCAACAGGATGATACCCTTTAAGGTTAATTTTGTTAGAGATCCTAAGGACATGTTTGGGACAGACACTAACGCACATTTCACAGCTTTTACATTTTTCTTCATCGATGATTACTTTTGGTTCCATTAAATAACCTCCTTATTATATAGGTATTGGACTTACAAAAAGTTTGAGTGGAAAGACTTCCACTTCTAAAGAGTCCATTAAAGACACTCTTTTCTCATCAACACAGGCAAAAAGGATTGGAATACCAATTTCTTCTGAAACACTTTTGAGGATATTAAAACCATCTTTTATAATTTCTTCTGTTGTTTCCCATCGCAAATTCGTATTGAGAATAAGATGTGTAATATGCAATTTTGATGCACTTTCAATGGTTGCAATTTCTCCTAAAATCTGCTCTTTTGTTTCGCTGAATGGTCTTTTTGTATTCACAGCAAAAAGCATATTGTAAGAGTCTTCAAAAAAATTTCTGAATTGTGCAATACTACCTGCACCATATGCATCCCCGCCAACATCGATAATGTGGTAATAATCCCTATCCATAAGTTGAGAAACAATATTTTGTGGGAAAACAGGCACATCAAGTGCACGGGTAAGTGGGGGAGGCAAAACCAAATCAAGGTCAAACTCTTTAAGTTTATTTTCAACATCTCTAATTCTTACATAAGGTTTTACAACATCAAGGTCAAACAGTTTTGACTTTATATTTGCTTCTTTTAATTTTATTGCAAGGTTAATTGAGATCTCAGTTTTACCAGAGCCTATTCTACCTGTGATAATTTGTGTGTTTTTGTCTAATAGTTTTCTTACATCAAATTCTTTCATAAGTTTTTTCTTTTTCTTCTCCTCTTAAAACTCTCAAGGCACCTTCAAGAAGTGCGGTCATTTCATCTTCGCCAGGGTATATAAGCACTTGTGAAATAAAAGAAACACGCTCTTTAATCCAATTTACAAGCATTTCTGAGTTTGCAAGCCCGCCTGTTAATACGATTGCATCGACTTTACCTTCAAGCACGGTTGCCATTTCTCCTATTGTTTTTGCTACTTGATATGCCATTGCTTCGTAGACAAGTTTTGCATAACTATCACCATCGTTAATCCTCTTTTCAACTTCAAGTGCGCTATTGGTACCAAGATGTGATACAAGACCACCTTTTCCTGCAAGAAGCTTTTTCATTTCTTCATATGTGTATTTACCACTAAGACAAAGATCTACAAGGCTTACGGTAGGTAGTCCTCCAGCTCTTTCTGGAGCAAAAGGACCATCACCATTAAGGGCATTATTTACATCAACAGTTCTACCCTTTTTATGTGCTGCGATAGAAATACCCCCACCTAAATGCACTACTACAAGGTTTACATCTTGGTAAGTCTTACCTAAATCTTTTGCAGCTCTTCTTGCAACAGCCTTTTGATTTAAGGCGTGCCATATAGATTTTCTTTCAATTCCTTTTAAGCCCGAGTATTTTGCTAAAGGTTCCATTTCATCGACAACAACAGGATCAACAATGTAAGCAGGTTTATCTACTTTTTTCGCAAGGTTAAAGGCAATAATTGCACCAAGGTTTGAAGCATGCTCACCGTAACGAGCTTCCAAAAGGTCTTGCAGCATACCTTCGTTTACTCTATACGTGCCAGATGCAATCGGATGCAATAAGCCTCCTCTTCCGACAAATGCATTAAAATCTTCAAGTTTAAAATTTAGTTTATTTAGTTCTTCTTCGATGATCCTTACCCTAAAATCATACTGCGAGATAATTGACTTAAAATTCTTAAGCTCATCTGAGGAATGCCTAATTGTTTTTGACAAGAGTTCCTTCTCGTCTTCAAAAATTGCAATTTTGGTTGAAGTTGATCCCGGATTAATTACAAGGATTTTCATTATGCCCTCCAAAAAATATAAGGCGCTTGATAGCGCCTTTATTAGAATAATTTTTTCCAATTACTATAATAATAAACATTACGGAAATAAATACACTCCATAGACAACTAAAAATGCTATTTTTAGAAAAAATACAATTTACCATTACAATAAATTATACAATATGTATTGATTTTTGCAAACAAAAAATTAAATATAAAATATTTTAAGGAGGCGTAAATGGAACTATTAGAAAAATTAGAAAAAGATTACATTTTAGCATTAAAAGAAAAAGACCGATTAAAGGCAGATGTATTAAATATGTTAAAATCGCAAATAAAATACAAAGAGATTGAACTTAAAGCACTAAGTAAAAATTTAACAGAAGTTGATTTACTTGAAATTATTAGAAAGGAGATTAAAAAAAGAGAGGAAGCTATTGAAATGTATAAACAGGCTTCAAGAGAAGATCTTTTAAAGAAAGAAATAGAAGAACTTGAAATATTGAAAAGTTATTTTCCTAAAGCACCAAGTGAAGAGGAATTAAAAGAAGAAGTAAAAAGAATCATTAAAGACCTTAACGCAAAAGGAAAAAGTGATTTTGGAAAAGTAATGAAGGCTTGCATTGAACATTTTAAAGGTGCTGTTGACAATAAAGTTCTTAAAGAAGTAATAGAAAAAGAATTATCGCAATAACCTACTTGGTAGCTCCCTCAAGGCTCCCCGTTCCTTTTTGTGATCCTGGGTATTTTTTTCTTTGTCATCCTGAGCACGTTCGCTTCGCTCAGTGTAAACTTAAGCGAAGGATCCTATATTTGATGGGGTGAAAATGGTCCCCTTAAGGCTCCCCCCAAGTAATGAAAAACCATAAACGGAGGAGATTCTTCACTTCTTACGCCCTCAGAATGACAACATAGGATGAACGAAGATATTTTTCCTTGGCAAAAGACACCTCGTCAGAATGACCGAAGGGGAGCTTCGCACTTGCTTACGCAAGGAGAATATTGCAGAATGAAACCATAGAGACACCTCGTTACAATGACCACCAACAGTCATCCTGAGAGGTAGCAAATGACCTCACATTTGAGGAGTTAAGCCTCGTAAGAACAACACAAAGAGGACACCCTCAAGTCTTCCAGAAACACAAAAAAAGAGTAAACGGTAACCCCTCGGGTATAAGATTTTGTTTACCCATAGCTTTTCGTATAATTATCAAAAAAAGGGAAGGTGCACCATGATTGGAACCATTGTAAATGTTTTCACTGTATTAGTTGGAAGTGCTCTTGGACTAATAATTGGAAATCGATTACCCTCAAAAGTTAGAGATATTATTATCCAATCTATTGGGCTTTTTACTCTTCTTATAGGAATAACAATGATTATAAAAACAACAAAATTCATTGAAGTTTTCATCTCACTAATTTTTGGAAGTATTACTGGTGAATTATTACGCCTTTATGAGAGACTAAATAAGTCTGTTGAAAAAATAAAACAGAAAATCTCACCTAACTCTCCCCGTTTTGTTGAAGGTTTTATAACTGCTACACTTGTTTTTTGTGTTGGCGCAATGACTGTTGTTGGTTCAATCCAGGAAGGGCTTACTCACGATGCCACTCTTCTAATCACAAAATCCGTAATGGATGGAATAACCTCACTTACACTTGCCTCAGGCCTTGGAATCGGTGTAATGTTTTCAGCTATTTCTGTTTTTTTAATACAGGGAAGTCTTACCTTGTTAGGTTCACAACTACAATTCTTAATGGCTGATATATATATAAACAACCTAACAGGCCTTGGGGGAGTGCTTATTGTAGGTATCGGTTTAGAACTTTTAAATATCCAAAAGATAAAATTGATAAATATGCTTCCATCTCTTTTGTATTTACCTGTAGTTGTATTTATTTCAAATTTAATTTGATATCAACAACTTATCCACAACCTTTCAACAGGTTTTGCACATTTTAACAAGGTTGTGTTTTTCTCTGTGGAAAATAAAAGCATTTATTTAAAATGTCTTTAAAGGAATACTTTCAAGTAATAATTTATGACGTTAATGTTTAACTTATCCACACCACCCTGTGGATACTGTGGATAACTTAATCTACTATAAAAAGAAAAAAGGCCCTCAACCACCGTGAGGGCTGTAAAATCTTTTACCTTTTTCTCTATTTAGGGTCTTCTTTTATTTGATTTTTAACTTTTTCAACTGCTTTCTTTAATGTTGCTTCATCTGCAAGATAGTATCTACTAACTGCCTTTAGGTTGTCGTCAAGTTCATAAACAAGAGGAATCCCCGTTGGTATGTTTAGGCTTGTGATATCTTTGTCTGAAATGTTATCTAAATATTTAACAAGTGCCCTAAGAGAATTTCCGTGCGCTGAAATAATTACCCTTTTCCCTTCTCTTATCATAGGAGCAATTGTTGAGTGGTAATAAGGCAATACTCTTTCCAACGTATCTTTAAGAGATTCAGTAAGAGGAATTTCTTCATCTTTTAGGTCTTTGTATTTTGGGTCAAAACGTGGATATCTTGGGTCATTCTTATCAAGTGGTGGAGGGGGAACATCATAAGACCTTCGCCATAAAAGGACTTGCTCTTCACCAAACTTATTTGTAGTTTCAGCCTTATTTAATCCTTGTAAGGCACCGTAATGTCTTTCGTTGAGTCTATAGTGTTTATACTCAGGAATCCACATTAAATCAAGATCTTCAAGCACTATCCAAAGAGTTTTGATTGCTCTTTTTAATAAAGATGTAAAAGCAACATCAAACACGTAACCTTTCTCTTTTAACAATTTTGCTGCAAAATGTGCCTCTTCAACACCCTGTTCTGTTAAATCAACATCCGTCCAGCCCGTAAATTTATTTTCTTTATTCCATTCGCTTTCTCCGTGTCTTAATAAAACTAACTTATACATTTTCACTTCCCTTCCTTTCTTTAAGATACATAATCAGCATTTGAATATCAGATGGGCGAACCCCTGTAATTCTCATAGCAAGTCCAACAGATTGCGGCCTAATTTCCGAAAACCTTACCCTTGCCTCTTTTGACAGTGATGGAACAATGTTATAATCTATATCCTTTGGAATCTCAAAATTTTCGAATCTCAAAAACTCTTTTGCTTTATTCATCTCTCTTTGTATATAGCCAGCGTATTTTGCTTCAATTTCTACTTCCATTAGTATTTCATCGTCAAAATCTGAGAATCTTGAATCAAATTTCTTTAGAGTTTCTTTTGTAAAATCTTGTCTTTTAAGCATATCAAAAAGAGTAAGTGGTTCGTGAAGTTCTTTCACTGATAATTCTTTAAACTTTTCTACGTTTTCCTTTGTGGGGTATATTGTAATAGTTGTAAGGATTTTTTTAAGTTCATCAATTTTAGCCTCTTTTTCTTCAAGCATTCTATACTTCCATTCTTCAACAACACCAAGTTTATACCCAATTCTTGTAAGCCTCAAATCGGCGTTGTCCTGTCTTAAAAGTTGCCTGTATTCACAGTGGGAAGGTGTAATTCTATAAGGTTCAAATAACTCTTTTGTAAGAAGGTCGTCTGTCATTACCCCAAGATATGCCTGGTTGCGCTTAAGAATAAAAGGTTCCTTTCCTTGGACCTTTAAGGCAGCATTTATTCCTGCTAAAAGCCCTTGACCTGCTGCTTCATCATAACCTGTGGTGCCATTGGGTTGTCCTGCAATAAATAGTCCCTCAATGATTTTTGTTTCATAGGTAAGATTTAGTTGTGTTGGTATTATATAATCGTAATCAATTACATAGGCTGGGCGTATTATTTCGACGTTTTCAAGTCCTGAAATTGTTCTTAATACTTCAAGTTGCATATCATATGGCATAGACATATACATACCTTGCATGTACATTTCGTTTGTGTTAAATCCTTCTGGCTCAAGGAAGAACTGATGCCTTGTTTTATCTGGAAACCATCTAACCTTCTCTTCCATTGAAGGACAAGTCCTTGGCCCTGTTTTTACCATAAGACCTGCAACAGACGGAGAAAGGTGCATGTATTTTCGTGTAACTTCAATTGTCTTTTCATTCGTAAAACCTAAATAAGACGGGATTTGGTTCTCGTATATTTTTGGTTTATTCCAAAAAGAAAAGTGCAACGGCACAAAATCTCCTTTTTCTTCTTCAAATTTAGTTAAATCAATCGATCGTTTATCCACTCTTGGGGTTGTTCCAGTATTAAATCTTGACATCTTAAAACCAAGAGATTGAAGTTGCATAGAGAGTTTATTAGCTGGTGGTTTTGGATAACGCCCTGCTTCCATTGACCAAGATGAAATGTAAATACGTCCTTTTAAATAGGTGCCAGTTGTAAGAATAACTGCATCCGAGAAAAACTTAGAACCATCTGCAACCTCGACTCCTTTAACTTTACCGTTTTCAATAATCAGTTGCTCCACTATACCTTGCCTTAAGTGTAAATTGGGTTGGTTTTCAAGTAATTCTTTCATCCTTCTTGAATAAGCCCATTTATCTACCTGTGCTCTCAAACTCCAAACAGCTGGACCACGTGCTGTATTAAGCATCTTGATTTGAGTAAGAGTTTCGTCGGTAACCATCGCCATAGCACCGCCAAGTGCATCAATTTCTCTTACTACTTGGGCTTTTCCTGGGCCACCTATGGCTGGATTACAAGGCATCCAACCAATACTATCGTTATCAATCGTAATTAAAAGGGTTTTAACGCCCATTCTTGCAGAGGCAAGAGAAGCTTCTACTCCTGCATGTCCTCCGCCAACAACAATAACTCCATAGAATCTTTCTTCCATCATGAAATTAATTATACTACAAAATGTAAGATTTACTTATGAGGTATTTCTTCTAAAAAAGTCCTTGAGATTATTCGCGTAGTATTTGATTTTGGTTTTTCTTTTGCATCAAGAAATTTTACTACCACAATACCAATCGCAAGAAAAATCATTGTTGTAAAGAATGTTGTAAAATCTTTTAAGTTAAGAATTTTTATTTGGTATCGGTTTTCAAGAATGCTTCCGATAATCGTCCCTACGATTATGAAAATAAGAGGTATTCCGTAAACTATGAAAAATCCTCGGTTAATGTCTTCAGTTCTAAATTCGAATTCAACATAATCACCCACTTTAGCTCCAATAGTGTTATTTACAAAAATGGTCTGACCCTCTTTTAAAGAATTATTTGAACAACTTT
This sequence comes from Caldisericaceae bacterium, assembly GCA_036574215.1. Taxonomy (NCBI): domain Bacteria; kingdom Pseudomonadati; phylum Caldisericota; class Caldisericia; order Caldisericales; family Caldisericaceae; species Caldisericaceae bacterium. The sequence continues at coordinate 47,622 of JAINCR010000077.1, read as the reverse complement.
CTTTTAGCGCACAAGATTTACATTCTGACTCTTTTGGGGCAACAACCTCAATGTAATCACCCTTTATGGCTTTAACTGTTCCTGTCCCTTTCATATTTAATCTCCTTCCAAATTGGCACAACTTCTTTTACCTTTTTAATAATCCATTCACAAGTTTCAAATCCTTCTTTTCTATGTCTTGAAGAAACTCCCACAAAAAGAGAAAACTCTTTAAGGGGAATGTCTAAAAGTCTATGCACTATTGCTACATCAATTATGCCTTCTTTTTTTAAAGCTTCTTTCTCTATCTTCTTAAGTTCGCTTAGAGCCATTTCTTCGTATGCAGTATAAGTGATTGATACAACTTCTCCATCTTCTTTACCTTTTCTAGGCTCTCCAAAAAAGACAACAATACTACCTGCCTCTTCTTTCTTAAGAGATTCAATAATTCTTTCTGAATCAATTCTTCCTTTTGTAAGTTCAACCATTTAGCCTCCTTCAACGGGTGGTATAATTGCTACTTCTTCATTGTTATTTACATGGTAGTTTCTATTCTTATACTCTAAATTTACAGCAAAAGCACAATTTTTTATGGTATTTTTAATCTGCGGAAACATTTTTACAAGGACTTCTTCTAAATCGTTTATGGTACCGTCAAAATCTAATTCAATAGCATCTTTATTTAGTATTATTCTTACTTCACCAAAGAGTAGCACCTTCATACTTATATATTATAACTAAAAAAGTAATAAATGTAATGTTCTATAAATTAAGCTATCATAAAATTTACTATAGCGCACCTTAAAGAATAAAAGATCACTAAAAGGATGAGAAAGCCCAATAAGTTGAAGGTTAAACCCATTTAATGCTTCATATCTCAGTGCCATCCTGTTTTCTTTTTCTTTGTCTTCCTGAGCTCTTTTTTTATCATCCTGCACTCCTTTCCTTGACTAAGTCAAGTGGAGCGATAGCGACGAAGGATCTCAAATCTGAGTTGGTAAATAACACCCCCTCAAGGCTCCTGCATCCTGTGTCATCCTGAGCACGTTCGCTTCGCTCAGTGTAAACTTAAGCGAAGTATCCTATATTTGATGGGGTGAAAAGGGTCCCCTTAAGGCTCCCTCAAGTAATGAAAAACCATAAACGGAGGAGATTCTTCACTTCTTATGCCCTCAGAATGACAACATAGGATGAAGGAAGAGATTTTTCTTTGGCAAAAGACACCTCATCAGAATGACCGAAGGGGAGCTTCGCACTTGCTTATGCAAGGAAAAGAGTGCAGAATTTTCCCATATTTTTTATAGAATAACTAAATCAAAGGGATTGTCATTTCATAATATGCCATTCAAAACTGTAAACATTTTGCACTTCTAGAAGATGCAATTAAAAATAAAAATTTAAGCGGACAGATTTTATCTTCTGCCCGCTTTACGAAATCTTAAATGCCTATGGCGTTTCTTTATTTATGATCTTTACGAAGACATTTCTTTCTTTTGGCTCAAGTTGGTCTTTCATACCATCTGCTGGAACAATTGCAAAAACTTCGCTTCCTAATTTTGGAATTAAAATTTTTGAGTTAAGCGTTGCTATGTAAACTGGTAGTGTTTTTGATTTAACAGATATAAATACATCTGCCTTAGAAGCGTTAACCATGAGATGCGGTTGGAAAGCTTCAAGCATAATGTAGTATGCCCAATGAGTTGGTGATAGATCCTTAAATTTAAGGATATTTTCATTTCCGCTAATTTTATTCTTTAACAAAGGTATATCTTCTCTAAAGAGAGCTCTTTCAAACATTGCTGCAAATTCTGCTCTTGTAACATATCCATTTGGTTTAAACGTTTTATCTGGATAACCTGTAATTAGCCCTGCTTTTACGGCTGCATTTACGTATTTATTAAACCAATCGGAGTGTTTAACATCAGAGAATAACGGCTCTGAATCATCTAAATTCAACTTTCTAAGTCTTGCTAAAATTGTTGCAACCTCTGCCCTTGTTGCAAAATCATCTGGCCTAAACTTGCCAATTGTATCTCCCTCCATTAATCCTTCTTGATAAACTCTTCTTGTGAAGTTATATGCCCAGTGAGTTATAGGAATGTCGTTAAATGGAAGTATGTCGTCACTTAATATCGTTGCATTGATACCAAGTGCCCTCAGAAGCATTGCAGCAATCTCAGCTCGAGTTACGTTTCGTTCGGGCCTTATGGTATTATCTGGATAACCAATCATGAAGTTTTGATGATAAATCGTTATACCCTCTGTACAGTCTTTTACTTCAACAGTTTTTGTAAGTTTAGCAACTTTTTTGTTTGCATCTTTTACTTCTATTGATACTGTGTATGAAGAAACATTATTGTAAGTATGGATCAAAGAGATAAAATTTCCACTTTCTTTACCAGTTTCTTTTGGTGTCCCATCGCCAAAATCGACTGAGTATTCGTAAGGTGCAACTCCATTTGTAAACGTTAACACAAACTTAGAGAAAGAACTTGCACAAATAGTTTCTGGCTCGTTAAATGAAATGTCAATCGAGTAAGATGGAGTTGGTGGGGTAGGTGGAGTAGGTGGATTCACAATACACGGCGGGCAAGGAGCTATAACAGTATTATAGACAGTGTTAGTTGCAACTTGTTCTGGGGTCTGGTCTGACTTTATATATGATGTATTTGTAATAAGCGTCATACCATTTACTGTGCGTCTTACCATAACCTTGAATGATACCGAGCCTGTTTCCTGTGGTTGAACTACAGGAATCACCCAAGTAATTGTTCTATTGCTTGGATTGTATGTGCCACCATTGTAGATAATAAGTGTTGTTTCGTCTAAGTTTGAATCAAGGACGTCAGTAATTACAACATTAGTTGCAGGTGCATTACCATTATTCCCATAGTAGTTTGTATAGGTAAGCCAGACTCCAGGATAAACACTTCCTTTAGGGTTAACTTCTTTTCTATACAGCAATGGATCCCAAAAACCAGGTGCTTTTACTTCAAAGGAAGCTTCGGCAGAAACTGGCTGAGGCGATTCATTACACTTTACATTCACAGTGTTTGTTACCTTGAGGGGTGGTGTTGTAAGAGGAACATTCTTTTTAACTTTTACAACAACAGTAATGCTACCACTTTCTCCTCCGTTGAGTGTTGGAATTATCCATATGTTGTTTCCAGAAGTTGGACTTGGATTTGCATAGTAAAAATCAACTTCGCTTGGATATGCTTCTTCAATTACTACATTGGTTGCAGGTGAATTACCAGTATTACTGTAATTTATAGAATAGATGACGATTTCACCTGGTGCTTGTTCTATTGGGTAGGCAGTCTTTGTAATTTTAAGAATTGGAACTCCGCTAATAGTAGTATCAATGGTAGCTAACACTCGCTGAGTTTCTTTAGAGTCTGTGTAAGCACTATTTGTAATTATAGTTCCTGAAGGGAGTGAATTTGCCGTTTTAACTACTAATTCTACTACAACAGTTGCACCTACAGGTAATACATCTGGATTTGGTGTCCAGGTAACAGTGCCGTTCCCACCAACAGGAGGGGCAGTAATTGAACCTGTTAGTCCACTTACAAATCTTGCAGAAACAAATGTTGTATTAATTGGAATTTCATCACTTATAACAAACTGCGTTGCATTCATATTACCAGTATTTGTGACTGTAATTGTGTAAGTGATACTATCTCCTGCCTGAACTGGGTCAGGGGAATCAGTTTTTGTAATTGTAAGTGCAGGTGCAGAACCTATAGTTGTGTTTTCAGTATCACTTATTGGAGTTGTTATCTCATTTGACTGGATCTTTGCAGTGTTAGATATTACTGTGCCATCAGGAAGAGGTGAATTAGTCTTCACAACAAGTTCAACCACAACAGATGCTAAAGCGTTTAATGTTCCGGATAAATTCCATTGAACTGTTCCCGTATTACCAACACCAGGGTCAGTAATCGAACCAGCGCCACCACTTACAAAACTTGCAGAAACAAATGTTGTGTTCTGAGGAATTTCATCTGTAATTACGACGCTGTGGGCATTCATATTGCCGCTGTTTGTTACAGTGATGTGATAAGTAATATTATCTCCTGCTTGCACTGGATCGTTTAAATCAACCTTATCAATACTCAAGGTTGGGGATGATTGTATGGTTGTATCTTCAGTTTCATCTTTACCTACCGAATCTTCTACACAAGAGACATGTGCTGTATTATGAATTACAGTCCCGTTATCAAGAGGTGAATTAACTTTTACAATAAGCTCTACTGCAAATTCCTCATTTGGTGCAAGTGCTCCTGTAAGCGTCCATGTAATTGTCCCTGTGTTTCCTACACCTGGGTTATTAATCGAACCTGATTTTGTGATGAACCTTGCCGAAACAAATGTCGTATTTGGTGGTGTAGTATCGGTTATTGCGACATTTGTTGCGTTTGCATTACCAGTGTTACCAACAGTTATTGTGTAAATAATATTTTCTCCTGCTTGAACAGGGTCTTGTGTATCTATCTTATAAATTGTTAAAGTAGGAGCAGAGCCTACCGTTGTTTGTGCGGTTGACTGCAAGGGATTCGTCTGGTCTGAATCAATTGTTACTGTATTATTAATAACAGTTCCGTTTGGTGTAGGGGCTTTAACTCTTACCGTTACAGTAATTGCATGGTGGACAGCATCACTCTCTATAGTGCCAATTGTCCACTGGTTATTTGTTCCGTTATCAGGGTTTGGCGTTGAAGAAACAAATTCAACGTTAGGATCATAACTTTCTGTAATTACTACACCCGTTGCGTTCATATTGCCATCGTTCCAATATTCAATCGTGTAGGTAATGGTATCTCCAGCATTAACTGAAGAAGGAGCAGTTTTTGTGATATGAAGATTAGGTGCAGAACCTATAGTTGTGTTTTCAGTATCACTTATTGGAGTTGTTATCTCATTTGACTGGATCTTTGCAGTGTTAGATATTACTGTGCCATCAGGAAGAGGTGAATTGATAACAACTTTAAAAGTTACTTCCTGATTCACAACATTTACAGCTAAAATTCCTATATTCCATCTTATATCTGTAACATTTGGATCTGTTCCATCTCCGCCTGCAGTAGGTGTATAACTCCAAGTTGCGCCGTTATCATTTGAGTATTCAACGGTCACTCCCGCAGGTTGTGTTGCACTACCAACAACAAAGCGCGTATTAGAAGGAATATGGTCTGTAATTACAGTATTGGTTGCAGTAAGATTGCCTGTATTTCCATATTTAATTGAATAAGTCAAGGTGTCTTTTGCCTGTGGAGGGCTATTAACTGATTGTGCAGTTTTATCTATCACAAGGTTAGGTGCACTCTTAACTAAAGTAGTTTCCAAGTCAGAAACTGGGTTGGTCTCGCTACTTTTTATTGTTGCAGTATTTACAAGCAAGAGGCCATTATTAGTATCTAAAGGCACTTTTACAGTTATTGTAATAGTTCCAGATGATCCTGCAGGTAGAGTGCTTATCGTCCATCTCAAAGGTGGACCTTGGTTAAAATTTACTCCGTTAGGATGGGTCTCTGAAATAAATGTAACAACCGAAGGCAGTGTATCTTCAATTACAACATTTGTTGCATCTTGTCCACCTGTATTTTGATATACTATCGTATAACTAAATTCATCACCTGCTTGCACTGGGTCCAAACTATCAGATTTAGAGATCGTAAGATTTGTTGGAGCACCAACTGTTGTATCTTCGGTAGTGCTTGCGCTTACCTGATCAGAATTAGCACTTACTTGGTTTATTAAAACTGCTCCATTTTGAACATCACTATTTACATGAACAACAACTGTAATATTTGCCGATGATCCTGCTGGTAGATTTACGACATTCCATGTTAAAGTATTACCCACAAGACTTCCAGAAGGAGTTGAAGATACATAAGTAACACCGCTTGGAAGCGTATCAACAATTACTAAATTTGTAAGGTTCATCGTTCCTGTATTTGCATAACTTATCGTATAAACCAAGTCCCTATCCTGTTTTATGGGATCTTCAGAATCACTTTTGGCAATTGTAAGATTAGGTAGAGAAGAAACAATTGTATCGTTAGAGGCATTTATTGGGCCTTGCTCAGAAGAATCAATTGTTGCGGTATTATTAATGTGTGTGTTGTCGTTAATCGGAGATTTAACTTGAACAACAAGTTCTAAGATAACTGAATCACCTGCGTTTATTTGTCCTGATACACTATAGGTTATAAGTCCAGATTCTCCTACGTTAGGAGTATTAACCGAACCTGTGCCTGTGATAAATCTTGCAGATACAAAGGTAGTATTGACAGGAGTATTGTCAGTTACAACAACACCATTTGCAGGAGCAGAACCGTTATTTAAAATCGTAATTGTATAAGTTAAATTTTGCCCTGCTTTTACAGGATTAGGATTACTCTCTTTTGAAACTACAAGATTTGGTGATAAAACTTCAGTTTGCGAGGTTGCTACATCAAAATTATACGGATTACCTTGAGTATCACTTCCTGAACCTGTTACAGAATTTTTAAGTAAGGTGTTATCAGGAATATTTTTGTTAACTTTAACAGTAATTGTGCCAACCCAACTACCTCCTCCAGCTTGTATGGAGACACTGCTCCACTTAACAGTCGCAGGTGATCCTGGGGTATAAGTGCCGCCCGAACTGGATACAAAAGTTACACCATCAGGTAGAGTATCAATAATTGTTGCATTTATGAGATCTTCGTTGCCATTATTTGTTGCAGTAATTGTATAGGTAATCTCACCGTTAACATTTTGAGTGTTTACATTACTTACCTTTGTTATTGTGACATCGGGTTTTAGGACATTAACATAGAATTCACTAATAGGTGAACCAATTAAGTTTCCTCCACTATCCTCTCCTTGTGAAACTGCTCTGTTAGTATTTGCTCCATAAGAAGCACTACTTGTAGGATGAGAAGAGAATTTTACAAAAAGCGTGTCAAGAGCTGAACCTGTTGCACCACCATTATCGTCGCTACCTTTTATAAGTAAGTTCAGATCAAAATGTAGTGTATCATCACTAATTACAGGATTTGAAGAAGGTGTCCAGCTAGTTGGTGTTGAACCATTTGTCAAAGCATACGAAGTTGAATTGTTTTCATAAATCCAACCATTTGGCAGATAATCAAAGACATCCACATTAAATGCATCAACTGGGTTCTTATTGATAACTTTTATGGTAAATTCAACACTTTCATTTATTCTTGCCTTTGATTTATTTGCAAATTTTTCAATTGCAAGTTTGGGAGAGCAAACACATACTTCACAACTATCAGATACAGAAGGAATAGATGTACCCTCACCGTCTTTTGCATTAACTAAAACAGTATTTACGTTTGAACATCCCACAGCAGAATTCGTTGGATTTGCTTTTAATCTTATCCATAAGGTATCATTAGAGACTCCCGAAGAAGTTCCTTGGTCATCAGTTGAATTTATCGTTTCATTTAAATCAAAGGTTAAAGTATTACCTGTTATTGTAGGTGTAGTTGGATTCCAACTTGTAGGGGTTGATCCGTTATTCAAAACGTATTCTGAAGTATTTGAAACGTAATTCCAGTTAGAAGGGAGCGTATCTACAACATCAACGCTATATGCCGAAGCATACGAATCTAGATTTTCAACTTTTATTGTAAACGTAACTTCACTTCCGACAGAAACAGTTGAAAGATCTGCTACCTTTGTTACCCTCAAAACAGGCTTGTATACAACTACGGATGCTTTCGCTTGGTTGGTAGAATCTGGTGCTGTTGCGGCGTATAAAGCTCCATCACCATCATTACCCTGTGCAGTTGAAGTGTTAACAGCTTGTCCCAAGTTTGCACTGGAAGTAACTACTGCTTCAAAAGTAATAGTTAAAGACTCACCTGCTTTAATTTCTGCATTAAGATCCCATAGGTAAGGATTTGCTCCTATCGGATCGTTTGTTGATGAATGACTGCCTGACCAACTTACCCAGGTTGCATAAGTTGAACCTGGTTTGTAAGAAAAACCTGTGGGAAGAGTATCTGTAACATCGACATTGTATACACTTGCAAAAGAAGAAGTATTTGTAACAGTAATTTTATACTTTACCGTCTCTCCTATTTCTACTCTGGTAGTATTTGATGTATTAGAGCCTATTTGAGTTACAACTTTTGTTATTACAAGTTGGGGTTTATAAACTAACACCCACTCAGTTGCATCGGATAAATCAAACGAACTTCTTTCAACTGGCTGATTTCCATCAGCATCAAGAGTGCAAGATATATCAGCACTATTTAGGTTGTATTCGCCCGACGGAGAACCAAGTGCAGAAGATGTTATTCTTGCAACAAATTCAAGGTAAAGTGTATCAAGGTTACCACCTGTTGAACCACCGTTATCATCCGTCGCTTGAAGAGGCTGTTGAATATGCCACTGCACTCCATTAAAGTTAGGTGGTGGATCAGGGGGTGTTTGGTATGGTGATGTATTTGGTGCTGGCGCATTTGTCCAACTTGAAGGAAGAGATCCATTTGTTAAAGCATAACGGGAAGTCCCACTTTGAATTTCCCATCCTGTTGGTAGAGCATCGTAAACGTCAACGTTATAAACAGGTAAATTTCCTAAATTTCTTACCTTTATTCTAAATCTCACAAGATCAGCAATCTGTGCTTTATAAGGTCGTGGCGGGTATTGGTATCCACTAATTTCTACAAGATCTTTTTCTACTTTTATAGGAGTTGCCGTAATATGTGTTTGAGCTAAATTTGATAGAAGTGGTGTTGTATAACAACAACTATCAGTAAATTTAGCCTGATTACTTATGTATCCAGAAGAGCCTGAAACTACCACCCTGAATGAGAGTGTTGTATCTGCACCTGCAGGAACTCCATGCTCTGTATGTTTTAACGGATCTGTTGTTACACCACTAGGAAGAGGACTATAAAGTGTTCCAATCGGAACAGCAGGACCTTTAATGATAATATCGTTAGCTGAAACCGTTCCATCATTATCTACATCATCATAAACAGATACAGCGTTAGTTGCTGTGTCTATGTAGTGCCGTAAAGGATCACTTGTCATTCCAGAAGGTGGTGCCACAAATGGTGTGCCTACAGGTTCTTTTGGTCCAGCAAGTAAAATATCTCCAGAAGATACATCTCCCGAATTATCCACATCATCGTATACAGCATTATTTGCCGTATGTCTTAAATAATCTCCATCATTTTTATAGGCAGTCCCAACTGGAGAGCAGTTACTACTAAGACAAATAGCATTGTTATCAACCTTACTACTATATCCTGTTATCCCTGTTATATCATCATACGCAATACCAACAGAACTACTAAACCATGTAATTGTGTTAGTTACTGAGTCATAGGTATGCTCCATCCAAGAATAGGCTATGCCTAATCCTGGCGGAGGACCGTCAGTTATGCTTCCTGAAACAAGGGCGGTGTAAGGTGGTAATTGATCAGTAATACTAAATACATCAGAACTTCCATTTCCTGTATTTCTCAGATGAATTTCATAAAGTAACGTATCGCCAGGTGATGCACTGGATTTATCAACACTCTTTGTAATTTCGATGTTGGGAGATAATTTATTAGAAACTTTAACCCATGCATGTTCTGGTGTATATTGCCAATAGTCAGTGTTCCACCAAGGATCATATGGAAAGAAGAATTGAGTCCCAGAAGAGCCGTTACAATCATATCCTGAAAGTCTCTGCCTGTTTATAATTGGATTCATAACGGCACTGCAGTTCCCAAAATCAAGTTTAAAACGCACCCTTATAGACTGCCCAGGAGAAATATTTATAAGACCAAGAGTAGCATTATTCGTTGAGTTCCACTCAAGTTGCGTAAAATTGCCATTCCAACCGTAATGAGAGCTATTGAATGTTACTGTTGAAATAGTTGGATCACTTCCCGCAGTCCAAGCTCCTGCTCCTGGTAGCATAAATTCTGTTGAACCACTTACATAAGTTGCACCTTGTGGTATTACATCATAAATTGCTAATGGCGCATAAATTGTTGTCCCTCCTTCATATGTTGCACCATTATCAAATTCGATTTCAAATACAACATCCTTAGCACAAGTAGGAATGTAATCAGGAATATTGTTTTTATAAGTCATAGCCCAGGAATCTCTATGAGACATTACCCTTGAATATTTTGCTTGGTAAATAGGGCAAGATGTAGATAAAGCACCATTCCAATCAGGAACACCTGTTGCACTACTTATTAGATTACCTGAATTCATATCAGTTAAATCTGAGCATCCTGTCCAAAGCTCAGAATAGTTATATGCTTCATTAGAAGTGCATAGTGAATCAACCGTGGCAGTTATTCTAATTTTAAGGGCTTTGCCTGGTTCAATACCTTGCCCTAAATCAGATTCAATATTATTCCAGATAAGTGAGCCTGAGGATCCTACAGGAGGTGCAGAATCCCAAGGCACATTCGTCCAAGTCCCTCCATCATAAGAATACTGCGCAGAAACGTAATCTAATGGATGCTGGTTTGTTCCAGTTAATACATCTGCAAAGTTCGTTTTTAAGGTAGATAAATCACCATTGTTAGTAATACCAACTTCAAAAGTAATTGTTGAGTTTAGCTCTCTTGGGAAATAATGTGCTGGGTTTACATCTGTCCCATCAATATTTACAACCATTTTAGTCATTGCAAGATCAGCCTTATGTGTTGTAAAATTAGTTTCAAAAACATTTGAAACTTCTGTAGGATCGGTTGAATTGCACGGCTTTGCAAAATTTGAATATGCCTTTACTTTCTGAAAAGAACTACGGAAGAAATCACAGGAAGTGTAAGTAGGTGAATCAGGTTCAACATTGAAAGTAAGGTTTATGTAGTCTGAAGGGGATAGATCGCTTAGCTCAGGTATATCAGAAACATCCCAAACAAGTTCATAGCCTCCAGCGTAATCTCCACCCAGAATTTGTGTTATCTGAGGATCGTTTGCGCTTTGTTGTGCGCCACCGTTATAAGAATACTTTGAAGAATTCGGCGAATATTTTAGATATTTTGGAATATCTACTGTTATTTTTGCATTGTAAACATGTGTAGTGCCTATGTTAGAAACTTTTATTACAACACTTCCGTTTCCACAGAGATATACGTCTGCAGATTCAATGGTAGTGAGTGCATAGGAACTTGGTATCCTTACCTGCCCATAATCGTGGTTTGATTCTTGGCAACTACACCAACTGGAAAAGACTTCTGCTGTTAAATTTGATTCACTGCAACTACTGATATCAGTTTTAAAATAAATTTCAACGGTTGAAGAGGGACTAATTGAAAGTTCTTTAAAGTCCCATGTAAGTGTTCCCGTTGCTACATCAGTAGGCCATCCAATTGAAAAATCTCCATAACTGTATGTTGTATTTCCAATTTTTACATAAGCACCGTCAGAATTAAATGATAACCCAGACCCTAAAGTTGTTTTAGCTAATACTTCTCTTGCAGTGCCATCGCCACCGTTTGTTATATAAAATTTCCAATCAACTGTTTTTGAATAGCCAAAATTATTTTGAGGTGTAATTTTTGAGTAAAGTAAAGCAGATTTTATTAAATATGCAGATGAAGATGCAGAAACTTGATAACCATTAGAACAGTTATCTTTATAATTCGACAAAACATTAATTGATGTGTTATTTGTGCAGTCTTTTTTCACTTTTATTGTTATTGTGCCAGAAGAGTAGATTTCATTCAACTGAGAGTAATTCCATGTAAGAGTATTTGTATTAGGATCATATTGTGGCTCACCTTTTGTTCCGCTGCACCAATTACCATTATTGCTATACGTGGTAGAGTTTTGAACGTATGTAAAACCGTTAAGAGAAACAGTTAAATCTGCGTGGTCTACATTTGCATTTATAGGATTTAGAGTAATGGGTATATCATAAGTAGCACATTTTTCAACAGTTTGAGGCACAGTTGTTGCAAGTGTAAGTTCTGCTCTATAATCGCTTACGTCAATTCCTTCATAGTATTTAGGGTCTAAAGAACATCCCCTTGGAAATCCTGGAATTTCAAGTGAAGACCAATCAACATAGCTTCCCACTCGGGTTGCTCTTGCAGTAAAAGAGATCCTGAGTTTTAAACCTGTGTTAGGAGGTGGTGCATTTAGTCCACTTAAATTAATTTCTAATGGGACATAAGAATTAACGACCCACCCAGACACTTGTTGGAAACCTAAGCCGCTATCTACCTCAACCAATATGTTTGCAATATCAGCGTTTGTAAATTGATTGTTATTAAGTTCATCTCTAAAAATGATACCACTCCAACTTGACGGTGCATTACTTCCAGTATTAAAATCATATTCAACAGTGTATCTTCTGTTGTTATGGTCATCTGGATTGCCCGACGGGTTAGTGTAAGGGTTTGTATCAGTAGAACAATCAACCTCAATATCTTCATAATCTACACTCTTTGATGAGTCTGTTATTGTAGATGCAGGATCATTAATGTACGTTGCATAGGTTGCGTTTGTTCCACTTATGGGACATCCGCAACAGTCAGTTAAATTTGAAAGAGTAACTTCGTTTGTATAGGTATTATGGGCATAGCAAGGATCGGAAGTTACATCAAAAGTTATGGTAAAAGTCTGTGGGACACCATCCTGAAACGTTACATTACTCCAGGTAACCGTCTGTCCATTGATAGTTCCCCCATTATTTGCACCATTTGGAATAAAGGGATCTGGTAGAGTATCCGAAATATTAGTAACTAAGCTATCGTTATTACAACCTCCCTTATGGTAGGTAATATTTATCGTATAGGTTAGTCCCGTTTGTCCTATATCTACTGCTCTTGGACCAGTTTTTGAAATATCAAAATAGCTTCCACTTCCTGAAACACTAATACTTCCAAGTAAAGACGGATTATAGAATAAGTTCCCGCAAGGATCTTTATATTCTACAATAAACTTGAGGATTGCGTTTCCTTGTGTAACATCACAACTCCCTTGAGGCATTGCAACATCAAAAGAAAGATTTACAATACCGTTAGGTGGAATTGCGCCCTGAGGGTTTCCTCCTATATAGGTAAATTCACCGGTATTAGAGTCATAACTCCAATTTGGATCTACATTTTGTATGCTATAAAAAGATGGAATTTTATCAATTTTTAATTTAAATTCTTTTGCAAAACCGTCGCCGTTGTTGGTAATGGGAATTAAAACAGAGGTTGATGAGCAATAAGGAACGGCAATATTTGCAGGAGTAAAACTTATGTTAGGCGTGGTTGGTATAATTTTCACTGAAGCAAGAGCAGTTTGTGTTTGGCAGTTGTTTCCCCAACTCACAGAAACTGTATTATCGGCATTACTACAACCTGTAATTGTAGAGGTAAAGGTAATAACATAATCAGAACCTGGAGGGATTTCACTATAACTCCATGAAGGGAAATCTCCAGAATTTTGAGATGGAGAGGATGAAAAATTACCTGTATAGGCACATCCTGCACCTAATGTATCACTTACAGAGACGTTAGCAATCGGGTCGTCTCCTGTATTCTTTATGTGAATCGTCCATGTAACTGTATCTCCTACCTTTGCATCAGTTGGGTTTGCGCTTTTTGTAACAACAAGATTCCCAGTGTGAATTGCAGTTGTTGTGAGGACAACTTGTGCACTTCCACCGCAATTTCCATTTGTTGAAGTTGCAGTAAGAGTTAACTGATATTGGGAATTGTTGCAGACACTGTAGTTGGGTGTAACTTTTACATAAATATTTGCACTCTCGTTAGGTTGTAGATTGCCTGTGTCTGGAATACTATCGCCGTTAAGGTCTGTAAGTGGTGTTGAATTATCAGAAGATAATAATTGGACACTCCAATTAGGATCAGTTGGCGAATAAGTAATATTAAATAAATCAACTTCAGAACATGTATTTGTTATGGTGATGAGGTATGAGGAACCTATCCCGACTTTTGCTGACTGAGTATTTGTTGGCGAAACAGACATACTTGGAGCAGCAAGCACTTTACCGAATGGTATCAAATCCATTAATAAAATTATTATTATAAGCAAATTAAATACTTTTGCTTTCATGTATTCCCCCTTAAGTTTTATTTATAAATATTATAGTAGTTTAAAACAAAATTAAAAAATATTAACAACAACTATAAGTTGTGTAACTGCAAAATTCTTCTAAAGTTCATGTATAAAAGATTGAAAATCTTTATAAAAGTTCAAGAATGATAAAATTTTATTAAAAAAATCAAGGTTTTTCTTAAGGAAAAAGTAAGATTCTTCTTTAAATTGAGAGGGTTTTCAACTCTTCAAGTTTAAAGGATAAGATTCTTCTTTGCTCACTATGTTCACTCCTCAGAATGACTCTCAATTTGTCATCCTGAGCGATAGCGAAGGATCCTATCTTTTTGGGTAAGTATCAAAGGGAACTTTACCTTATCAGAATAATTTCCGTTATAACTTAAATTCTCAATTTTGCAGTAGATCCCCCAGGTATTGAAAGTTTCTTTTCAAAGTAAGTCATTAAACGTGTTAAAATGACAGATATTGCTAAATAGATTATTCCTGCAACCGAAAAGGCTTGAATGTAGAGAAATGTTTTACTTCCGACATACTTTGCAACAGACGTTAATTCCATAACTGTTAACACCATCGCAAGGCTTGAATATTGTGTAAGGGCAATAAGTTCATTCGTCCACGATGGTAGAACAATCCTTATTACCTGTGGTAAGAGGATGTTAAAAATCAACCCTGTTTTAGTCATCCCTAGAGAGAGTGCTGCTTCTGTTTGACCTGTTGGGATAGCAAGAAACGCTGTCCTAAAATATTCTGCTTGGTATGCGGCACTATTTAGTCCCATTCCAATAATTGCCGCTTGCATTGGTGTAAATTTCGCTATCTGTGTTGAACCAAGCCCATAATAGAGTATGAATAGTTGCACAATCATGGGAGTTCCTCTAATAATGTCGATATACCCCACCGCTAAAGCTTTTAAAAATCTGTTTCCGTAGATACGCATAATTGCCAAAAGTAAACCTAAAAATAAACCAATGAAAATTGAATAAATTGTAATTTGCACTGTAAGTTTTATTCCTGTAAGCCAAAAATCCTTAAAGTTTAAAATAACCTTAGAAAAAACATTCATTCTTCACCTTTTGAAATCTTACTTAAGAACTTTTTCAATCTCTCGCTTTTTGGATTTCCAATAATTTCTTTTGGATTTCCTTTCTCTACAACAATGCCTCCGTCAAGAAACATAATCTCTTGTGCAATGTTTTTGGCAAATTCAAGTTCATGGGTTACTATAAGCATCGTCATCCCGTGTTCTGCTAATACTCTCATTGCATTTAAAACTTCAGAAATAAGTTCTACATCAAGAGCAGATGTGGGTTCATCAAAAAGAATTATACGTGGATTCATTGCGATGGCTCTTGCAATTGCAACTCTTTGCTGTTGCCCTCCAGAAAGTTGTGCAGGATAGTGTTTCCAGAGATTCTCTGTGATACCTACAAGATTTAAAGAATCTTTTGCAACTTTTAAAGATTCATCTTTTGGAAGTTTTTTTACTTTTAATAAGCCAATAAGCACATTATCAAGAGCGGTAAGATGCATGAATAGGTTAAAATATTGAAAAACAAAGCCAATTTTTTTACGCATCTCGTAAATATTTTTAGGGGTAATAAGTTCAGAATCAATGTAGATTTCTCCGCCATCAGGTTTTTGAAGGTAGTTAATACAATAAAGAAGAGTGCTTTTTCCACCACCACTTGGCCCAATGATGACTTTTGTCTCTCCCTCGTTTATTGAAAAACTTACACCTTTTAGCACTTCATTTTTGTGATAGGATTTTCTCAAGTTTTCCACTCTTAAGACTTCTTTCATCTTTTCTCCCCCAATCCAGGTATTCTTATTTTCTCGTATAGATTATTTAGAGTAATCATTGAGATTTTAACAAGAATAAAATACACAAGTGCAACAAAAATGTAAATTTCAAGGTATCTACCAACAGAACGGGCAATAAATTCTGCTCTCGTCATTAAATCCAAAACACCTAAAACAAAAGCAATTGAGGTGTCTTTTAAAACGGTAATAAATTCATTAGTCCAGCCAGGAATCATTATCCTTATAGATTGTGGCACTAAAATTTCTTTAAAAACCTCAAATTTTTTAAAGCCAAGAGAAAGCCCTGCATGTAGCTGACCTACTGAAATTGCCTCAAGTGAACTCCTGAAAATCTGCCCCTGATAGGAAGCACTTCTTAAGCCCAATCCTAAAATTGCAGATAGCGTCATGCTAAGATTGAAACCAAAGTAAAGAATTAAAAACAATAGTAACAGAGGAATACCTCTTAATACCTCTCCGATAATTCTAAAAACATATGAAAATGGGGGAGGTAGATACACCTCCCCGAATGCAAGAATACTACCAACTATCAACCCTAAAGATATACTAACAAATGTAAGAAATAACGTCCAAGATAAACCTTTCAAAACGTAAAATAGGTTTGAAATGTTTAATATGGAGAAATCAAAACCCATTATCCACCAAAGTATTTATTGATTAGATCAACCCAGTCTTGTGTTCCTTTAACTTCTGATAGTGCCTTTTCCAAGCTATTTTTTAATTCGGTATTACCCTTTTTGACAAATAAACCTGCTTCTTCTGTTGTAAGGTCTCCTGTGACTTTAAAATCTTGCTTCGTTGAATAGTAAGTTGCAACAGGTGAATCGATAATTACAACATCAATATTGCCATTTTGAAGGTCGGTAATTGCAAGAACAACAGAAGTGTACCTTTGGACAGTTGCATTTTTAATTTGTCCACCATTTACTGCATTATCTATTGCCTCCTCACCAGTTGTGCCTTTTTGCACACCAATTTTATGGTTGCTTAAATCATCAAATGTTTTTGGATTAAAAGTTGAGTCCTTTTTAACAAGCATTACTTGCCCAGTTGAAAGATAAGGAACCGCATCTGCCTGTTGAAGCCTCTCTTCTGTAATGGTTATGCAGGCTGCACCTACGTCAATTTTATCTGTAGAAAGCGAGGGAATGACCGTATCAAAATCCATGTTCACAATTTCAACTTTATCATAACCCATCTTTTTCCCAAGAAGTCTCATTAAATCAAGATCAAAACCTACAAATTCTTTTGTGTTTTCATCAACGTATTCAAACGGTGGATAATCTGCAGAAGTACCAACTCTTAATACCTTCTCCTTTTTTGTGCATCCAGTAAATACACTTACTACCAAACTAAAGACAATTAAAAGTAAAATTACTTTTTTCATATTTGCCTCCTTTTAATTTATATTTAATTTTAAAAGAATTTTATTGAAATACAAAATAAAGTCAATAAGTTTTAGTAGTTTTCATATAAAAATGTTACACTCTTTAAAAAACGAATATTCAGAATAATACTAAGTTTATCATCCTGAACGACGTTAGTGAAGGATATCATGTTTGAGGAAAAACAAATCACTCCCGAAAAAGAAATAATAGTCTAAAATAGACAAAGAAAATGCTATCCTATAAGATAAAAAGAAAAAACATACTATAATATGATGTGAGAATTCTAATTAGCGTTTTTATAATACTTCTTTTACTGTTTTTAATCACTCCCTCTACTACAAAAGCAAACTTACAAAAAAATATTCCTATTGCATACTTTGAGAATGCAGTCTACTCACTTGGAAGACTCTATGGTATTACAAAAAGTGAAGAGATTTTATCAGAATATAACGGGCTATTTTCAAACAAATCTACATTTTGTGTAGTTTTAATGTACCATAACATTTACAAGAGCAAAAGTAAAAGAATAAATTCTTACGATGTAAGTTTTGATGACTTTAAAAAACAGCTTGCGATACTTAAAAACTATGACTTCACAAGCATCTCTCTTGAGGATTTGTATGCGTTTCTTTTGTTTAACAAGAAGATTCCTGAAAGAAGTGTTATCCTTACATTTGATGATGGTTTTAAAAGTGAAGTTGAAGTATCTAACCTACTTAAAGAAAATGGCTTTAAAGGAGTTTCCTCTCTTATAACAGGTTTTATTGGTTCAGTTTGGGAAGTTTCCAAAAAGGAAATTGAAATTCTCAAAAATAACGGCTTTGAGTTTTCTTCGCACTCACATCTGCTTCATAATTTTTACTTAAAACTTACAAAGACACATCGGTATAAAGATATAGAAAACGATATAAAGAAATCAAAAGAATACTTTAATAATACCCTTAAAATCAATGTTATAGCGTTTACCTATCCACAAGGTGCCTACGATGAAGCAACCAGAAATACCCTCATTAAACTTGGTTTTAAATTAGGGTTTGGGCTTTATAAAAAACCTTTTAACAAGTTTGGCGATGATCCTTACTATATAAGCAGATATGAAATATCAGAAAGGCTAAAGAACTCAAATCCTACAAAGTTTAGAGAGCTTATTAAAAGCATTATTGAAACAAACAACTAATCTTTCTTTTCGGCTTCTTGGGAAGCAGTGTCTTCTTTAGCTTCTTCTTTAGTTTCTCCTTGAGATACAGGTGGTTCTTCATTTGCTTTTTTAACTTCCTCTTCTGTTGCGCCAACTTTTTTGAGTTCTTCATTCAGTTTTGCAATTTCTTCGTTCAGTTTTGCGACTTCAGTTTCAAGTGAAGTAATGTTTTCAATAACTTCTTTTACATCCTGAGGGAATTCGATCTGGATTTCTCCATTTTTAACATGTGTAAAAAGTGCTTTTCCTAATTCCTTAAAGGCACCTTCTTTTTTAAAGTTAATGTTTGTAATTTGAGTTTTTATCCCTCCAATTTTGCCGAGGATGACTGCCTTTTCACCTGCCTCTTTTGCACCCTTCTTAAGTCTTTCAAAGAAATCTGCCATATAAACCTCCTTTTATAATATTTAAACTCTAACACATTATAGTATGTGTTTTATTAAATTGCAACTTTTATTGCCTTTTCTATGACGCTTGCCTTTACTGGAGTATAACCCACAACTTCTCCATCTACCTCAACAATTGATTTTGGATCTGTTTTTACAAAAATTTCTTTTGCAAAATCATGGTAGAGTTTTTTCTCCGTTAAAATACTCCCATTAAAAAGTTTAGGAGTTTTAAAAAGAATTTCAAATCCAGAATAATCTTTAAACAAAGTGATATTCAGTAAACCATCTTCAACATCTGCCTTAGGAGAAATAAGCATACCGCCACCGAAGAATTTACCATTTGCAATGACGAATTCAAAAAACTTTCCATTTATTACCCTATTTTTTATTGTAAGGATGCCTTCAGGAATCGTTATAAATAGAAGCGTTGAAAGAAGGGCATAAAAGTATACAAAACCTCTTAAAATAGATTTTTTATTTTTATTTGCTCTATCAGTTACAACTCCTGAAAAACCACCACTTAAGATATTTAAGAAAAACCTATTTGAAGGTTTTTGAGAAAAATCTTCATACTCAAAATAACCAACATCGATACTCTTGTAATGGTCTTGAAGGGCAATTTTTAAAGCTTCTAAAGTATCTTTTGGGATTTTGAGAGTTTTTCTAAAATCATTTCCAGAACCAACTGAGACAAAACCCAAAGTTGGAAGCAATTCTTTTTCTTTGGGGCTAAATTCAAAAACACTCTTTTTAAAAATTTCCTCTGCTCCTTTGAGTAAACCGTTTAACACTTCGTTATGCGTGCCGTCTCCACCAAAACTTATAATTTTTGTTGCACCACTTTTCAATGCCTTTTTTGTTAGTTCTACCGCATGAAGTGGGTATTCTGTATAAAGAATTGTTAACTCTTTAACAGCTTTTTCAATAAAGTCTTTTACTTTTTCAAACTCGCTTTTACCTTTTCCTTGTGCTGAAGCAGGGTTTACAATAAAAAATAAACTCATATTGCTATTTTAACAAAAATTCGAAAATTTGTATAATATGTTTGATGAAGAAAAAAATGATTTTGAAAAAGATTTTAGTTTGTTTTCTTTCTTTGGTGATTTTTCTAAGTTTTGCTAAACCCGTATCTTTTGGAGAAACTTCAGGAGAAACTCTTAAAAAGATGGGACTTGTTATAGGCTTTGCAGACGGATCACTACACGAAAATAGAGTAATGAAACAAGGAGAACTCGTTGCCCTTATTTCAAGATATATCATTAAAAACTATATTAAAACTACTTACACTGCAATAGAAGAAAAGAATGTAATTGATGTTTTTGTAAATAAGGTTTTTAATTTCGTCATTAATGCTTACTATTCAGTAAAGAGATTCTTAATAAAGTCTTACTATGTGGTATTTAATAAAGAAATTTATCCAGGGGTTTCAAGAAATCACTATCTTTTTAATTACCTTGTAATTTTAAAAACTTATGGTTACGGCATAAAAGGTAATTTTGATGTAAATAGCCTGCTAACAGCTGATGACTTTTTTAGAATCCTTTTTGATATGCTTGATTTTGGGGAAAGTGAGTTTAAGGAAAATACACTTGATTATGTAAACAAAACAGAACTTATAGATTTACTACATGGTAAGAAAAACTCTTCCTTATTTAAAAATAAGGGTTTTCTTAAAAGAGGTGAAGTATTTGCAGAGTTTTTAAGATTATTAAAGTAAAACTTTTTTAGTTTTAATGATTCTATCTTAGATTGCAAGAAATAGAGCATCCTTAATCACTACCTCTCTTTAGTCAACCCAAGTGCATTTGCTTTGCTCAGTGTAAACTAATTAAAAATTTCTCAAGGCAATGTAATAGTTTCACCCCGTATACTCAAACAAAAAGTTGTAGAGATTGACAAATTATTTTTGTTTACTATAATGCAAAAACAAGAATAAAAAGACTATTTTTATTTATACAATTTTATTAGCACATAGGTAATAAGTAAGGAGGTTTTGAATGAAAAAAAGTTTAAAAATTTTACTTCTTCTTATTGTTCTTTTACTTAATAATATACTACTTTATTTAGTCAAAGAAGAGCAATTTATGGCATCACACACAAAAGAAAGTCTCCCTACAACCAGGATAGAAAGAAATGATAACGAACTCCATGAATATGTTATGGAAATAAATCCACTAAACATAAAAAGTGTTAAAGGTAAGACAGAACTACAACCCTCTTCGGTGAAAGCGCCCGGAGTGTTAATTCCAATGTATGCTTATCCAAATTTTAATGAGGACTCAAACAATGACGGGGTTCCAAATTACAACGAAAAAGGTTGGTGGTTTAGGCAGTTGATTGATGCTTTAAAAGAGTATCCTGATATTGCAAAGATAGTTATAGTAAATCCCGATAGTGGGCCAGGAACAACACAAGATGAAAATTATACACGAGCAATTGAATGGCTTCATAGGGAAGGTGCTGTCGTTGTAGGATACGTTAGCACAAAATATTCTGTTTATAATCCCGATAATCCTACTGTTCCTGGAAGAACAATATCCGAAGTTGAAAATGATATAGATACTTGGCTAAAATTTTACCCAGAAATTGATGGAGTTTTCCTTGATGAATTACCATGGAAAGTAACAGGGGAAAATGGAATAAAAGCCTTACAATACTATATAACTCTAACAAACCATGCTCATAAAAAAGGGCTGTATCCTGTTATAGGAAACCCTGGAGTAAAACAAGAAAATAACTCATATTTTACAAACAACGCCTATGATATAGGTATCATTTATGAGAGTGCAGGTTATCCTACTTTATCTCGCGTTATGGATGAAATTGATCCACATAGAAAGGCAATACTAATACACTCTGTTAAAGAAAATAGCTTAGAGATTAAAAAACACATATCAGAATTACAAAAGGCTGCTTATCATTTTTGGGTATGGAGAGATAATACATGGGGAAGTGACACTACCACTTGGGATGATTCAGGATTTGCAAATTTTACAAGATACATTGCTAATGCACTTGATGTAAAAAGTAATGGAGGTGGAGTAAACCCAAATTCATCAAAAGAAATTATATCAATTTCATACCCAGAGGAGGAATGGCCAATAGCTAAAATAGACAGAAACAATAACGGAATTGCTGATTATTATATGGAAATAAATGCATGGAACATAAAGAGCGCTTATGGTAAGGCTTCAATGGTTTACGATAATAATACAGGGAAGTTTAGTTATTCACAAAACTTAAGCAACATAGTGATAAAAGATCCTAAAGGATGGGTTTTAGGTTATCCAGAAGTATATTACGGAAATAAGCCGTGGAATGGAAATAGAGCAACTGATGGTGAAGTATTATTGCCAGAAAAAGTAG
This sequence comes from Caldisericaceae bacterium, assembly GCA_036574215.1. Lineage (NCBI taxonomy): Bacteria > Pseudomonadati > Caldisericota > Caldisericia > Caldisericales > Caldisericaceae > Caldisericaceae bacterium. Next base: position 25,426 of record JAINCR010000077.1, on the reverse strand, counting down.
GCAACCTCAACAATTTCTCAATTACACTGAATTATGATATACAACATGCTAAGGGTCTTCCTGTTAATCTTTCGTTAGACTCATGGTTAACAAAAGATAAATGGCGATCAACTGGAATTTACTCTGATGAAGTAGAAATAATGGTATGGTTATACTACGATTACTTACAACCTGCTGGATCTAAAATTAGTGAGATATCCGTTCCAATAATAGTTAATGGAAAATATGTGGACGCTACTTTTGAAATTTGGCAGGGATACATAGGTTGGAAGTATATAGCCTTTAAAATAAAAGATCCTATAAAAGCAGGAGAAATTAGGATTCCTTTTCTTCCATTTATAAATGAAGTAAAGAATATTGTCATACCCAATGATTATAATTCCCTTTACTTAGAAGATGTAGAAGTGGGGACTGAATTCGGTAGCCCAAATACATCTTCAGCTAATTTAAGTTGGGTCTTATCTAAATTCTTTTTGAATACTAACCCATCTTCTCCACAAAACCTCAAAGCAAAGGTCTATAATTCTTCTGTTATTTTAAGTTGGGATCCTTCCACAAAGGGAAGTTTTCCAATATCAGGTTATGCAATATATAGAACAACAGAGCAAGGTAAAGAAGACCTTTCTCAACCAATAGTAACTGTTAACGCCAATACCACCACCTACATTGACAAGAACTTGGAGTTTAATAAAACATACTATTATGTAGTTAAAGCCTATGATAACCAATCACCACCTAATTACTCTATTTCTTCAAATGAGTTGAAAGTAGAGATAAAAGATACTGTGCCTCCAACAATTACGGTTGAAACCCCCAATGACTCTAAAATAGTAAATGAGGATACGGTAATAGTTTTAGGTAAAGTTTTGGATAATCAATCTTCTGTAAGTAAGTTGACTATAAATGGGGATAACGTATCAATAAGTTCTGACGGCACATTCAATAAAACAATCAAACTCCACAAAGGAGAAAATACGATAATAATTATCGCAGAAGATAAAGCAGGAAACAAATCAACTTTTAGAATTGCTGTAAATTATCAGCCAAAGGTTATTATAACTCTTAAACCAAATAACCCAATAATGACTGTAAACGGCACTTCAGAAGAAATTGATCCAGGTAGGGGGACTACACCTGTGATTATAAAAGAATGGGGTAGAACTGTTGTGCCAATTAGAGCGATAGTAGAAGCATTGGGTGGGATAACAGAGTGGGATGCAGAGGAAAGGGAAGTTACAATAAAGTTTAAAGATAGTGTAATTAAAGTTTGGGTAGATAAACCACAGGCAATAGTAAACGGCGTAATGAAATGGATTGATTTAGACAACCACAGCGTAAAACCTATCATTGTCAACGGAAGAACAATGTTGCCTCTACGCTTTATTGCAGAATCGCTTGGATGTATAGTTAATTGGGATGAGGATACAATGACTATAACGATTTCATATGGTGGATAGTTAAAAGAAAATATGTTTAATGACTAAAAGTAAATAAATTAAACAAACTTTAATTAATCAAGACTTTAATCACTAAAAGATGTTTTTTTGTAGTCAATTTTCTGTAACTGTCAAGTTATTTGAGGGGGATAAATCCCCCTCAAATATTAGGCTATTTACCCTCTATTAATACAAGAAAAATAAAATTACACTAACTTTCTTCCTTCTTATAAGGAACTCCGTCTGCTGCAGGGGCAACTGCCTTTCCAACAACACCCACCAAAGCGCCGATTGTAAGAATATAAGGTAAGGCAAGATAAAATCCTACTGGGATTTTAGCGGCAATTCCTTTTGCAATTGCCTGGAGTAAAAATTGCAAAACTTGTGCAGAAGCAAATAGAAATGATGCTAGCATTGCTCCAATAGGTGTCCATTTACCGAATATCATTGCAGCAAGGCCAATGAAACCTTTACCAGATGGCATCGAATTTGTAAACGAAGACATTGTGCCAAGAGAAAGTGAAACACCTCCAAGAGCTGCAATAACACTTCCGAGTATAACGGCAATCCATTTTATTTTTAATACATCAACACCAAGTGTTTCCGCAGCAAGAGGATATTCTCCAACGGACCTAATTCTTAAACCTAAGACCGTATGATACAAAAAGAAGTGTAATACAAAGACAAGAATTAAAGAAATCCAAATAAGAATGTGTAAATGTGAAAATGCCCCCAATACGGGGATATTCTCAATAAAGTTAATATTAACAAGATATTTAGAACTGCCGAAATATGCAACAGTAGGTGAATAACCAGTTGTTTTGAAAATCCACTCAAGGAAGTATGTAATCATTGCTGTTGCAATGACGTTTATTGCAACACCAGAAACAATTTGGTCTCCTGCCCATTTCACAGTTATATATGCATGGAATGCACCAAGCAGTGCGCCTATAAGAACGCCCCACATTAAGCCTACCCAAGGATTACCTGAGTTAAAGGCACCCCAAACACCAAAAAATGCTGCAAAACGCATAATTCCTTCGAGAGCAATATTTACAACTCCAGAATTCTCAGATATAACACCCCCAAGAGCAGCAAAGAGGATTGGGGCAGCAAAATCAAGCATCTGCTTTAAAGATTCGTTTATTAGATAAGTCCAGTTCATACCGAAACACCTTCTTTCTTCTTGGTTATTGCTTTAACCAAAAGGTATCTTATTAGTTCATGAAGGGCAATAAATACTACAATAAGACCCTCTATGATTGCAGGAAAAGTTTTAGGAATTTTCACAAGTTGCACCGATGTTGCACCAGTCCTCAAAGCACCAATAAGAATACCCGATAAAAGTATTCCAACTGGCTCATTGCCTCCAATGAGTGCAACAGCAATACCATCAAATCCGTATCCTCCTTCAAATACAGGTGGATATTGGAATAAGACACCAAGTGTAATAAAAGACCCTCCCAAAGCAGCAATTGCACCAGAAATAAACATAATTTGCATGATCCTTTTTTCGGTATTTACCCCACCGATTTTGGGTGCTTCCATATTAGTTATTGCAGTATAACCCATTGCTCTTAATTCATAACCAAAAACTGTTCTGTAGAGCAAAAACCAAACAGCATAAACCAAAAACAACATGATTAATATACTAATATTCAATCTTGTGCCACTTAATATTATTGGGAGTTTTGCCGTTGGACTTACGTAGGGTGTTCCAGACACTCCTGTTGCAACATCTGCTTTCATTGGACCAGTTACAAGCCACCCTTCGATAAGATGGAAAGCAATCCAGTTAAGCATAATCGTTACAATTGTTTCGTTAATACCCTTTTTAGCTTTTAAATATCCTGCAATAAGTCCCCATAAACCACCTACGATAATAACCATTAGAAGAACAATCGGAAGGTGAATGATTGTTGGCAAATTTGCTAATGGCTTATAATAACCAAAAAATGCTGCTGTAATTGCACCTACAATAAACTGTCCTTCAGCACCAATTGAAAACAAGCCAGCTCTTGCAGGTATTGCAAAGGCAAGGCCAGTTGCAATAAACATGGAAGAGGCAATAAGCATTTCTGAAAAATGACTCTTAAAATACGGACCTGGTATAAGACCAGATGAACCAAAAAGGTATTTGTAAGCTAAAAATGGATTTCTTCCGGTTGAAGCAATAAATATTGCCCCGACGATAAGAGCAATAAAGATCGATACAACAGGAACAAGAATATTCATCCACCAGTATTTTTCTTGTCTTTTTACAAATATTCTATAAAAAACCTCTTTCATTATGCCACCTTCCTCTTAAGGCCAAGCATCATAAGACCAAGTTCTTCTTCGTTTGTTTCTTCGGGAGTAGTAACACCAACTATTTCTCCTTTATAAAGCACAAGAATTCTATCGGCAAGCCCCATAACCTCGGAAAGCTCAAGAGAAATTAAGAGTATTCCAATACCTTTTTTCTTTTCTTCGATTAGCCACTTATAGACGAATTCTGTTGCACCAACATCAAGCCCTCTTGTAGGTTGGGATGCAAGGAGGAATTTATGCTCTGATGAAAGTTCTCTTGCAAGTATAATTTTTTGTTGGTTACCTCCAGAAAAGTTCTGAGCTTTCATATAGGCTTCTCTTGGTCTAATATCAAACTCCTCTAACTTTCTTGTTGTGTATTCATCAATTGCATTATCATTAAGAATACCTTTATTTGAAAAAGGATATAGAGTGTGATTTCCTAAAATTATATTCTCTCTTGCTCTGTATTGTAAAATTAAACCTCTCCTCTTCCTATCTTCAGTAATGTAGGCAAAGCCCTTTTTTCTTATATCATAAGGAGTTACAAACTTCATTTCGTTTCCATTAATAGTAATTGATCCTTTTGCTGGCCTTAAGAAACCAAGCATTGCATTTACAAGTTCTGCTTGCCCGTTCCCTTCAACGCCTGCGATTGCAACGATTTCTCCTGCTCTTACATCAAAACTACAATCCTTTAAAGCAACAATTCCTCTTTGATTTTTTACTGTGAGATCTTCTACTTTGAAAACAACATCCCCTAACTCAGCTTTCACTTTTTGGATTTCAAGAACAACATCACGTCCTACCATCATTTTGGCAAGTTCTTTTTCGTTAGTTTCTGTCTTCTTAACTATTCCTTGAAGCCTGCCTCTTCTCATCACTGCAATTCTATCTGCTATCTCCATAACTTCACTTAATTTGTGCGAAATAAAAATAATCGTTTTATTAGCTTCTTTTAGTTTTCTTAAAGTCTTAAAAAGTTCTTCAGTTTCCTCTGGTGTAAGAACTGCTGTTGGCTCGTCAAATATGAGAATTTCAGCGCCTCTTCTTAAAATTTTGAGGATTTCAACTCTTTGCTGAATCCCAACTGGTAAATTTTCCACTTTTTCAGTTGAGTCAACAACAAGTGCAAATCTATTAGAAAGTTCTTCTACCTCTTTAACTGCTTGTTTATAGTCAAAAACAAAACCAAACTTTCTTGGTTCATCACCAAGGACGATATTCTCAGTAACTGTAAATCTTGGAATGAGCATAAACTCTTGATGCACCATTCCAATTTTAAGGTTTATGGCATCTCTTGAATGCTTTATGTTAGCTTTTTCTCCGTTAACGTATATTTCACCACTATCAGGTAGATAAAGGCCATAGATAATTTTCATCAACGTTGATTTACCTGCACCGTTTTCACCAACAATTGCAAAAATTTCTCCTTTTTCTACTGATAAACTAACGTTGTCATTTGCAAGGACGTTCGGAAATCTTTTTACTATGTTTTTAACTGATAGTGCTTCCACTTCTTCCTCCACATATAAAAAATGTGGGCGGGCAACCCCGCCCTTTTAATCAATTAAGTTAGAAGTTTGCTGGTGGAGTCCAGGTTTCTACTTCCTTAGGATCTGTTGGGACAGTAAATGTGCCGTTAATAATCATAGACTTTAGATTTTCAATCTTTGAAATCTGGTCGGCTGTTAAAACATCTTTTACGTGGTCAGGCGCATAACCTACACCACCGTCTTTAAGTGTTAAAGTAATAACTCCACCCTTGAATGTTCCATCAACAACTGACTTAATTGCTTCGTATGTTGCATAGTCAACATGCTTTAATGCGGAAGTAAGGGTTCTATCTGGGCAAAGGTTTGGATCAAGACCCATATCTACGTCAACACCAATACCCCAGTAAGGTGCACCCTTCTCACAAATTGCTTGGAACATACCATTGCCTGTTGCACCAGCTGCATGGAAGAGCACATCTGCACCAAGTGCCATTTGAGAAACTGCAGTGCTCTTTCCTAAAGATGCATCTACAAAGGAGTTAGTATACTGACCAATAACGCTTGCATTTGGATTTGTTGTTTTTACACCAGCCCTAAAGCCTGCTTCATACCTCAATACAGGCGGAATTGCCATGCCACCAATATAACCCACTTTATTAGCCGTTGTTGCATAACCTGCAATTGCTCCAACTAAGAAGCCGCATTCTTGTTCTGCAAAGAGGTAAGATACAACATTTGGAAGATCAACTGTATTACCATTTTCATCTACAGGTGTTGAATCGATAAGCATAAATTTGGTATCTGGATATTTCTTTGCAGATTCACCAATGGCACCTGCCAACATAAAGCCAACACCAATAACTAAATCACAATGTTCTTGTTCAACAAGTGCTTGGATGTTAGGGATATAATCCTCTTTTGCCTTTGATTCAAGGACAATTGGTTCAACGTTAAGAGGTGAAATCCCCTTGTCTTTAAGGTCATCTGGAATGCTTGCGTTGAACGCTTCATCAGAAAGCGGTTTATATCCGCCACCTTGCACATACTCCACTTTTGCAGCCCAAGTTTCAAGACCACGGAGAGCTGAATCGTTGAATGATCTATCTCCTCTACCACCCACGTCTGTAACAAGACCAATTTTGATCTTCGCTGGTTGTTGGGCTGCTGGTTTACAACCCGCAAAAAGAGAGACAACAAAACCAACCACTAAAAGTACTACCAAAAGTTTTTTCATACTTTTTTTTACCTCCTTCCCTTAGTAGGGTAAATATATTATATTAAAAAAAATTAAAAACTATGCTTCGTTCTCCAAAATTAATTCTAACAACTTTAGGAGCACATTTTTTACGCTTTCTTTATTTGTTGCATCACAATTAATTATGGGGATACTATCAGGAACCATCATAATTTTACGCAGTTCTTCCCCTGTTGTATGCTCTTTTTCGTTAAAGTGGTTTAATGCAATAACAATTGGTGCATCAGTTTTAACTCTGAAGAAGTTTAGCATGTCCTTTGCTTCTTCAAAAACAGACTTATCGCCTGAATCTACAAGCAATACCACTCCAAGTGCATCTTTTGATAGTATGCTCCACATATAATTAAATCTGAATTGGCCTGGTGTTCCAAAGATGTGTAGGACAAACTCGTCATCTACAGTAATTCTTCCAAAATCCATTGCAACTGTTGTTAAATTTTTAACTGAAGACTCTTCTTCTCTTGTTGTAGGAGCCTCAGTAACAACAGGTGCAATTTCAGTTATTGTCTTTATGAAAGTTGTTTTACCTGCAGCAAACGGTCCTGTCACCACGATTTTATAGTGCTTCATCAAAGTCTCCTTATCCTATCGATTAACCTCAATATGAAGCTCTTTGGAGGTGTTTTTACTTTTACTTCATTTGTATCGGGATTCTTTTGTCCAACTTCCCTTATAATCTTGAGAGCGGCTAACCCGTATGCAATTTTTGCAACGTCAAAAACCGTCATGTTCAGTCTTAAGGCTGCCTCCCTTATTGTCATGCCTTTTTGGAGTAGCATGAGGACCTTCCAATCCGTTTGGGATAAGTGAATTTCGTTTGGAATATCATCTGTCATCATTTTAAAAACAGAATCAACCGATTCAACCCTTGATTTAACTCTGTTCCACTCATCTAATTTTGAGGTAGCAAGAAGAACAAGGTCAGGAATGGATTTTGATATTGCTTTCTTAACATGCAAAGTATCATTTGGAACAAATCTAAAAGTCCCTTCTTTTATGTTTAGAAGATCTAAAATTGCAATTTCACCTCTTGTTTCCTCTGTTTCGGCATCTTTTACTTCTCCATTCTCAAAGTAGATAATGCCTTTTCTTTTTCCAAAAGGAGTTAAACCCTCCAAATGAAGTTCACCGGTCTTACCACCAAGTGAAATCATTTGTAGTAGGTCATCAAGTGAAAAGTCTCTTAAAGAACCTTCAAGCATCGTTAGAAGAATACTCTTGCAAGTTCGTAGTATGTGGTATCCGCCATACGGATTTTATCAAAAGCATCTTCATAGGGAGTAGTTACAAGATCACTTTTATTAACACCGACTACAACATTTGAGATTCCTTTAGCAACCAAATCTACTGCAAATACTCCAAGTTGTGTTGCAAGTAGTCTGTCTGCAATTGTTGGCACACCACCACGCTGTAAATAACCAAGCACCATTACCCTTGATTTAAGATGTGTAATATTCTCAAGTTTACTTGCAAGCCTATAGCCAACCATTCTTTTTGCGTTTACCTTATGTCCAAATTCGTCATATTCAAAAGTGCTTCTATCCTCATCGGGAAGCACTACACCTTCTGCAACAACAACAATACTGAAGTTTTTGCCCTCTTTCTTTCTCTTCTCGATGTGTGCTGCAATCTCTTCAATTGTAAAAGGCACCTCAGGTATAACAATGTAATCTGCTCCACCAGTTATACCACCGAACAAAGCAAGCCAGCCAGTTTCTCTTCCCATTGTTTCAACAACCATAAGTCTATGATGAGCTGATGCAGTTGCATGAAGACTGTCCAATGCACTCGATATTACTGAAACCGCCGTATCAAAACCAATTGAATAATCTGTTCCATAGATATCGTTGTCAATTGTTTTTGGAATTACAATAGAGGGTATTCCTTCTTCAGAAAGTTTCTTTGCAATTGTGATTGTGTCCCTATCTCCTATTATTACAAGAAGGGTAAGAGCGTTTCTCTTAAAATTTTCTTTTATTGCTTCTACATATTTTGGATCTTTGTAGGGATTGAATCTTGATATACCAAGTATACTTCCTCCAACAGTTAAAATGCCTGAAACCGACATTTTTGTAATGATTTTCACGTCGTTCTCAATAAGACCTTTAAAACCATCGATAAAACCAAGCACTTCGTATTCCCTTTCAAAGCTTGCCCTTGCAACTGCTCTAATGGCAGTGTTTATACCAGGTGCATCTCCACCATCACACAACAAACCTATTCTTTTCATACATACCTCCTAAAATTCGGTTGCGCTTGAAAAGTTAAAATCTTTAATTCTCATATACGGTGCAGTAGTAACTGTTCCACCTTCGTATATTATCTTAGAATTATCTGAAATTTCCAAACAATTTTTAAGTGCTGTTATAATACTTTCTGTAAACCTCATATGTTTAACGCCCTTTGTAATCTTTCCGTTTTCGATAAGGAAAAGGCCATCTCTTGTCATTCCCGTGATAACTAAATTTACAGGGTCCATTGGGTTTGTATACCAAAAACGTTGCACAAATAAACCCTTTTCCACGTTAGATATCATATCGTCAAGTTTAGATGTGCCTTTTTCAAAAATAAAATTCATGGGATACGCACCCAAATCATTTGGTTGCGGGAGAGAGTGTCCAGTTGGTTCTTTCCCCAATTTATAGGCATAGAAAGAATCGTTTACAACATTTTCTATAACCCCATTTTTAACAAAGTAAACTCTTTTCTTCTTCATTCCTTCAAAGTCAAAAGCCATCTTTATCGTATTAGCATCATTCCCATCATCGTAAATGGTAATCATATCGTTAAACATTTTTTCTCCGAAATGCCCTTTCATAAAACTTGTTCCCTCTTCTATATTCTTCTCTGTTAAAGAAAGATACTTCATTGAAGATAGAAACTCTTCAACCGCATAAGGTGAAAGAATTACCTCATATTTACCAGGGTCTATTGAAATTGGTGATCTACCTTTTAGGGCAGTGTCAAGACTTTCCTCAATGATCTTATCTACATTGATATCCTTAAAAGACATTGCACTTTCTTGAGAGAATCCGGAGGAAGTATCTCCCATGGCTATGTTTTTTAATGTTGCTACAGTTCTCTCTCCGTATTTCTCAATTCCGAAGGAATTTTTAATTGCAATTTGGGATTTTTCAACTTCAAACTTACCAGAAGAAATTAAGTCATGCTTTTTTGATGCATCGACTACCTTTTTAACAATTTCTGCTCGCGTTTCTGCATCGGGTAATTCATAAACTTCTTCGAAGTATTTTTCCTCGCCATTGTCCTTTGGGAGGCTAACAAATTCTTCATTATCCTTTTGAAATTTGCACAATGTTTCTGCTGTCTCTACACACGATTTTATTGATTCATAAGAAAGATCTGTTGTCGAAGCCGAAGCAACCTTCTTCCCAATAACTACCCTAACACTCAGTTCATATGTTTCCTCTCCTACGTTTCTGTGGATATAGTTATTTGCAAAACCTGTAAGGTAAGATTCTCCACCCACCAACAAAGCCTCAACTTGATCTGCTTTTGAAAGAGACACTGCCTTATTAACTACTTCTAACAAATCTTCTTTATTCATGTTTTACCCCCACATTTACATTTCTAAATCTTGCATAACTTGAACCATGGCTTACTTCCATTACCTGCATTGGTTCCCCTTTACCACAGTTAGGCAGTCCAAGTGTATGGTAGTAGCTTTCATTACCAACTCCATCTAAACTTCTCCAAAATTCATAAGTTATTCCAGAATAGGTAGGATTCTTTACCATATCTTGAATCTTACCATTTTTAATTTCGTATCCTATTTCCGTTCCAAATTGGAAGTTCAACCTCTTTTGGTCTATACTCCAAGATTTGTTTACATCAATAAGAAGTCCGTTATCAACACCACTAACAAGCTCTTCAAGAGTATAATTACCTGGTTCAAGATTGATACTCGTCATCCTTATGATTGGGATTCTACTAAAAGAGTCTGCTCTCATTGCGCCCATTGACTCAAGCCCCAGTTTATAAGAAGTTTCTCTTGAGTTAAGATAACCTACAAAAATACCTTCTTTCACTAAATAGATCTTTTTTGCTTTTACCCCTTCATCGTCGTATGGAAAACCGCCAAGTGCATAGGGATCTGTTGCATCTGCTACGATATTTACATATTTAGAGCCAAACTGAAAATTGTTGAGTTTTTCAGGTGTTAAAAATGATGTGCCTGCAAAAGAAGCCTCTTCTCCTAGGACTCTGTCAAGTTCGGTTGGATGTCCAACAGATTCGTGGAGTTGTAGAGCCATTTGGTATGGTCCAATGACAAGATCCATCTTTCCTGTTGGGCAAAGTTTTGCTTTTAAAAGTTGTAAAGCTTCATCTCTTATCCTTTCTGCATTTTCAGAAAGTTTCATTTCTTCAATAAACTCATAGCCTTTCCTTGCAAAATCTCCACCAAAAGAAGATGGATAACTCCTTACTTGTATTTCCCTTCCATCTGTTGCAATTACCTGAATACCTGCTCCACTTACGATACGCTCCATCTCAATATAGGCACCTTCAAGGGATGCAAAAGTTTTCCACTCTTTTGAAAAATACATAGATGAGTTTCTTACGATGATACCTTCTTTTTCCATTAACTTGTCAAGATCAAGCATAAAGGCAATTTTTTTATTCATAGGAATTGAAAATGGATCAATTTTCACTGGCTGAGGGACTTTATCCTGGTAAATTTCAATATCTTTAAGTTTTGCATCTTCAATTTTAGTTTTAGAAGATGCCTTTGCAATTTCAACTGCAATTTTAGCTACCCTTTCGCCTTCTTCTCCTGCCGTATTAACCGAGGAAAAGAACCCCCATGCACCATCTACAATAACTCTTACACCAAAACCTCTTGAATGACGTGTTGTTGCTACCTTTACCTCTCTGTTTGTTAAGGACAGATTTTCTTTCGTCCGGTCGATAATTCTTACATCTGCATAAGTTGCACCAAGCTTCTTTGCTGTAATTAAGGCTCTTTCAATTACATCATCCATTTATTTCCTCCTTTATCTTATTCGATTCTCCCAGGATAACAATTTTCGGCTTGTAGTACTTAGCCTCATTCATATCAAAAATAGCATAACTAACTATGATAATTTTATCACCAATTTCTCCAAGTCGTGCTGCTGCACCGTTTAACTCGATTGCACCGTCTTTACCAAAAATTACATAAGTTGAAAAGCGCTTCCCATTGTTGACATTGTATACGTCCACTTTTTCAAATTCTAAGATGTTAGCAATTTCACAGATTGCTCTATCGATAGTAATACTTCCCTCATAGTTAATATTTTTGTTGGTGATAGTCGCTCTGTGTATTTTTGATTTTAACAAATTAATCATCATAAGTTTACCTCTACATTATCAATTAATCTTGCATTACCAAAATAACCTGCGAATAATATTACAACAGAACCTTCAATTTTGTCAACATCTTGAAGGGTAATTGGATCAACAATTTGGATATAATCGATCTTTTTTAGTGATTTTGCACTTTGGATAATTTCTTTTATTTTATCAATCACTACTTTAGGATCCCTAATGTTTTCTTTTTCGATAAGTTCTTTACCATAAGAAAGTGCCTTGTATATGATGGAGGCTTCCTCAAACTCATCTTTTGTGAGGTATACGTTTCTTGAGCTCATTGCAAGTCCGTTCTTTTCTCTAAAAATTTCACACGGAACAACTTTAACTTCAAGATTCAAGTCTAATGCCATCCTTTCAATTACTCTAAACTGCTGGTAGTCTTTCTTTCCAAAGTATGCTCTCGTAGGCTTCACTATGTTAAAGAGTTTGAGAACAACTGTTGTAACACCCTTGAAGTGACCTGGTCTAAACCGGCCGCAGAGGTTTGTTGTAAGTTTTTCAACCTCCACATAAGTAGAATAACCCTCAGGGTACATCTCTTTTGCCTCGGGAATGAAAACAAAATCTGCTAAATCCTTAAGTAGGTTTAAATCTCTTTCCTCATCTCTTGGATAACTTTTGAAATCTTCTCTTGGTCCAAACTGAAGTGGATTAACAAAAATACTTACAACAACGGTGTCATTCTCTTCTTTTGCCATTCTTACCAAGGAAAGATGTCCTTCGTGGAGAAATCCCATCGTTGGAACAAAACCTATAGACTTACCAACTTTTATAAGACCATTTGAAATCTCTTGCATTTCCTTAATGTTTCTTACAACTTTCATAATTTACTCCTTCCGTTTAAAAGAGTGTCCCTCTTCTGGAAATTTTTCGTTAAGGACATCTTCTTTAAATTCGGTAAGTGCAGTTAAAACTTCTTTATGAAGATCTCTATATTTTTTAACGAATTTAGGTGTAAAAGTAGGATCTAATCCAAGTAAGTCAGTTATCACAAGGATCTGACCATCACAGTGGACCCCTGCACCAATGCCAATTGTAGGAATAGGAACACTTTCTGTTATTTCTTTTGCAACATCTTCGTATATACCTTCAAGGACTATTGCAAAAACTCCTGCTTCAACAAGCGCTTCTACATCTTCTTTCAATCTTTTTATTGAGGCTTCGCTCTTTCCTTGAATTTTATAGCCACCCATAAGGTTTAATGATTGAGGAGTAAGACCCACATGCCCCATTACAGGGATACCAAAGGAAATCATTTTTTTGACAGTATCTTTAACCTGAATGCCTCCCTCTAACTTCACAGCATCAGCCCCATTTTTTAAGAATAAACCTGCATTTCTTATGGCATCTTCAACGGAGGTTTGATACGATAAGAATGGCATATCTCCTACAACAAGTGAGTATTGAACTCCTCTTCGGACAATACGGGTATGGTATAACATCTCTTCCATTGTGACAGGAATTGTTGAGTTAAGCCCTTGGTAAGTTGTGCCAACAGAATCTCCTACAAGTATAAAGTCAAAACCTGCTTCATCTACAATATGCGCAAATAGATAGTCGTATGCAGTAATGGAAACTATTTTTCTTTTTCCTTTTAAAGAAACTATTTTTGGAACCGTCATTTTTTCTTCCATAGCAACTCCTTAAGGAAATTTGTTAAATCACTATAATTATTACACGGATTCTTCTTTTTTGCAACTTCAACAGTTTTTAGCGAAAGTAGAATATAAATTTCTCTTGTCAATTCATCTTGGATGCTTTCTATATGCTTTTTGACTGTCTCAATGTCGTTTCTCTCAATAGGGCCTGTTAATGCAAAAACTTCGGAGTTTTCTTTAATATTTTTAAGGGTTATTTCCATAAGATTGTAAATAACTTCAAAACTTTCCTCAATTTGTGCTTGTTCAAGGAGTTCTTTTGAGATGTTAAATAACGTTACAAGAAAGTTTGAAGCAAAAGTAAGCGAAGCATGGTAAAGTGGGGTAAACTCCTTCATATAGGATGCCTTGCAACCTAAAAAAGAAACAATATCTAATACTTCTTTTGAATCACCTTCAACAACAAAAAGCGTGCCCTCGATGTCACTAAAATCGTTGTCAACAAAAGCTCTTACAGGATGCATTCTTATAACAATTATATTTTTTCCATTTTTAATCTCTTTTAAATCAAATGCTCCTGAAAGGATGATAACCGTTTTAGTGCTATCTAAACAGGGAAGGATATCGTAAAAAGTCGTTTTTATCTCAGAGTCTTTTACAGAAAGAAATATAAAATGGGAGTTTTTTACAACATCGCAAGCAGTTTTAAGCTGAATGGACTTTATCTTTTCAAGGGTAGATTGAGAAATCTCTCTATTTGAATGTGCATAAACAGTAGCACCCCTTTTTAAGAAATTAAAGGCAAGGTTTGTTCCTACCTTTCCAAGTCCAATAATTCCAATCCCATTCATTTTCCTATACAGAATTTAGAAAATATACCGTCAAGAACATCTTTTGATAGGTTTTCTAAAGATACAGATGAAATCTCTTCGATCGCATCTTTAAGCTCTTCTGAAACAATATCAAGAGTATTATTTTCAAGAACCGAATTAGCTACCTTGATATGCTTGAGAACTCTATTTAACAAATCAAATTCAATTTGGTTTGTTATGAGCATTGATTCAAAATCAAAACTAAACACCATCTCTTTAAGAGCATTTTCAACATCATCAATTCCTTCTTTTAAAAGCGCAGAAATTTCGATAATTCTATCACTTGGAAAGAGTTTTGATAGCATTTCTCTGCCTGTTAACTTGGGGAGGTCTGTTTTATTTAGCACAATAATGCGCCTCTTCTGTGCAGTCATTTCAATGAGTTTTAGATCATCTTCATCGATTTGGGTTGATCCATCGAAAACAAAAATCACAATATCTCCCTCATCTATTGCTTGCTTACTTCTTTCAACACCAGCTTTTTCCAGCTTATCTTTTGTTTCTCTTATACCTGCCGTATCTATGATTTCAAGTGGCACACCATAAAAATCTATTACTTCTTTAATTGTATCTCTCGTTGTGCCTGGAATCTCAGAAACAATCGCTCGCTCGTATTTTAAAAGATCATTTAGAAGTGTAGACTTACCAACATTGGGCTTACCAACAATTACAACTTTTATTCCGTTTAAAACAACCCTTGCATCTTTATAAGAAGCTAAAAGGTGCTTAATATCATCCTCAATTTTTTCTAATTCGTTTTTTATGTATTGGGGATCTACCTCTTCTACATCGTAAGGAAAGTCTATTGAAGCCTCAATCACTGAAATAATACTAAAGATTCTGCTTTTGATTTCTTGGATTTTACTTCCCACTGCACCAAAGAGTCTTTTTGCTGCAAGCAAAACTGCTTTCTCTGTTTTTGCCTCAATGAGTTCTAAAACTGCGCTTGCTTCAAAGATATCCATTTTCTTATTTTCTACTGCCCTTTTTGTGAATTCTCCGCGCTCTGCAAGTCTTACACCTAAAGAAATAAGCATATTTAAAACCATTTCAAGATTTTTAATTCCACCATGGAGAAATATTTCTACAACATCCTCTCCTGTGTAAGAATGTGGTGCTTTATAGTAAATAACAATACCTGTATCAATTGGGGTCTTACTTTTTGGATCAAAAATAGCCCCGTAGTATGCATAGCGGGGCTTTGTTATGTTCTTCGAAAAAATTGCTTTAACTAAATTCAGCGCTTCACTTCCAGAGAGTCTTATTGCTCCAATACCGCCAAATCCTCTGGGTGTTGCAATTGCAACAATTGTATCTTTCACTTTTTAATATCAACTATAACTCTTCTTCTTGGCTCTTTACCTACACTATGTGTCCAAATATCGGGGTAGTTTTTTAAGGTAATATGGATGATTCTCCTTGCCTGTGCAGACATAGGTTTTAATTCAACTGGGCCCTTTAACATCTTTGCCTTAAGTGCTGCATCAATTGCCATAGTCTTCAAGTGCTCAAACTGTTTATCCTTATAACCATCTATATCAAGTATTATCGTTCCCAAATTTCTATCAATTTTGTGCGCATACACATTTACTACGTATTGAAGTGATCTTAGGACTGAGCCTTCTTTTCCAATGTAAAGTGCTTTATTACTTAAATTACTAAGATTAAGATACAGGCCACCAAATTTTTTCTTAACTTCAACAGTAGGGGTTTCTCCAATAGTCTCAAAGATATCTTTTATAAAATCAACTATTTCCTTCTCCATAATTATTTCCCTTTGTCATCCTTTTTAATTACATTTTTAGGTTGTTCAATTGCCATCTTTTCAAATTTTTTAATTGACCTTAAAATGATGAATTGCTCAACTGTTGCAACAAGAGAGAAGGTAATCCAGTAGAGAAGCACAGATGGAGGCCAACTAATAGCCCATACTGCAAATATTACGGGAAGGAAGTACATAAACATTCTTGAATTTGGATCTAATTCACTTCCAGGTAGTTGAGAAGTCTTAGACTGTAAAAACATCGATAAAAATACAAGAATTGGAAGTATATAGTATTTATCAGGTGTGTTGAGGTTGGAAAGCCATAAGAACCTTGCGTTATTAAATGGCGAATAGCTCATCAAAGCTCCATATAGGACAATGAGGAGAGGCCATTGAATTAACACAGGCAAACAACCTCCGTACATATTCACACCTTTTTCTTTGTAGAGTTTTACAATTTCCTGCTGTTGCTTTTGGGGATTATCTTTGTATTTTTCTTGAATCTTCTTTAACTCTGGTTGAACCTCTTGGAGTTTTGCAGTTGACTTAAACTGATATCTTGTAAGAGGATGGGTAATGAGTTTGATAACAATTGTAAGTAGAATGATTGCAAGTCCATAGTTTCTTGTTAATTGATTAATTAAATCAATGAGTTGACGTGTGATCTTGTATAAAAATGAAACAGGAACAACGTTAATTACTGCATCTTTTTCGATTGTGTTGATTTTACCATCTGCATCTTTATAGGTTACCTCAAATTTTATTGGGTATGGTTTTGATTCAATTTCAGTATAACTTGTGATAAAAAACGAAAAAGTTGCATCTTTACCAGCATCGATAACACTCGTTTTTGAAATATCTTTTATACTAATTTCTCTTGGGGAATTCCACATTTCAAAGGGTTTAAGGTCGGTATCATTGTCAATGGAAATAAGTTTTACAGAAACATCGAGTATTGGATTGCTAGTATTATTTACAACTCTTACACCCACTGGAATATTTTCAAGGGGTTTTCCGGTTGAAACAACTTGAACAATCACTCCTAGTTCAGTTGTTTTCGGAAAAGGACTTGTTGCACAACCCGTTAAAAATATCCCTAAAAATGCCAACGCAACTGCAATAAACAACGATTTTTTCATTCTGTCCTCCTAAGGAACTGGGTCATTTCCACCAGGGAAAAAGGGATTACATCTTAAAACTCTTTTAAGCGCAAGCCATCCGCCCTTTTTTGCACCATATTTTTCAATTGCAATAATTGCATACTCTGAACATGTTGGAGTAAAGCGACAAGTAGGCGGTTTTAAAGGCGAAATGTATTTTCTATAAAACTTCAAAATAGCAATAAGAACCTTTTTCATTGATTACCACTTCCGTTTGTCAATTCTTTCTTAAATCTTTTAAGAATACTTTCTAAATCTAATAATACGTCTTGCATTTTTAAGCCATTTATGGAATTTTTTGCAATGAGCACATAACTAAAGTCTTGAGGCACTATCCCTTCAACTTTTAAAAATGCTTCTCTCATAAGCCTCTTTGCACGGTTTCTCTCATGAGCCTTGCCAACTTTTTTTGAGGCAACAAAACCCACCTTTTTTTTGACTTCGCCTGAGATGTATACAACGATGTTCCTTCCAAAGAATTTCCGTGCATTTTTAAATACACTTCTAAACTCTTTTTCACGGAGTCTTTTCCAAAGTTTCACTATACTCTGACGAGTTTATGCCTACCATGCGCTCTTCTTCTTGAAAGCACGTTTCTTCCAGTACTTGTCTTCATTTTAGCTCTAAAGCCTTGTTTTCTTTTAATGTGTTTGTTATGTGGATTAAAAGTAGTTCTCATATAAAACCTCCTAATATTAAATTTCTAAGGTAAAACTTTCTTAACTATTTAAATATAGCAAAACTTTAAATAAAGTCAATATTGTTATAAAATGTTTAAGTAAAGGCGGTTTTTCTTTTAGATACTAAGAGTTTGCCCTTTTTCTTTTAACCAATTTTTTGCGTCTCTATAATTTGGCAATACTGCTTTTACATTTTCCCAAAATTCTTTTGAATGATTAAATTTAACTACATGGCAGAGTTCGTGAACAACAATATAGTCAACAACAAAAATTGGTGCCATAATTAGTCTGTAGGTAAAATTTAAGTTTCTATTTTTTGAACAAGATCCCCACCTTTTAGTTGCAGAATTGATTTTTACTTTGTTGTAATTAATACCTGTAAGTCTTGCGTAGTAATCTAAACGCTCTAAAATAAAACGTTTTGCCTCTTTTTTATACCAATTTATAAATACTTCTTTTGCAAAATCTATCTTATCTTTTTTTAGATAGAATGCGTTTTCAAATTTTAAATCCTCGCTTTGAGTATCACTAAAAAACAACTTGTAAGGTTTGCCAAGGTAGAGAAAATTTTCTCCTTCGATAAACGCTCTTTTTGGTGGTCTTTCTTTTGTTAATGTAAGAGCAATTTTTTTATTTATCCAGTTTTTGTGCTTCTCTATTAATTTGTAAATTTCTAAATCTAACATAGAAAATGGTGCTTTTACGATAAGAGTTCCTCTGTCCGTTATCTCAAAACAAACGGTTTTACGCCTTGAGCGAAAAATACTCTCAATGTTAATTTCTTGCATAAGTTTTTTATTTACAAGTATACACCAAGTTTACAATAAGTAAAACGAAATTACGCATTTTTCAATAATGGGAGACCTTTGGGGAGATGTCCGTCATGCCTTTTTCTTATATTTGGGAGAAGTTTTAAGGAGGTAAAGCCCCTTGGTCATTCTGCGTAGCGAGTGAGGAAGAATCTCATCTGTTTGTGTTTTTCATTACTTGGGGGAGTATTGAGGGGGTGTCCCCCTCAAAAAGTAGATCCAACGCTTACGCTCAGGATGACACAGGATGCAGGAACCTTGGGGTAGTGTCCTCCTCAACTTTAAGATCCTTCGTCGCTATCACTCCACTTGACTTAGTCAAGGAAAGGAGCTCAGGATGACGGGAAAAAGGAAAACAGGATAACGAGAAAGAGTTCGTTCTGAAGTAAAGCCGAGGAATCTTACATTAGATAGTTTATTGGATGATTACAAAAATTTTTTTAAAAAGTGTAAATCTTACTAAAAGTCTCTAAAATTTAATGAAACCTTTAAAAAGCATAAAAATCAGTTATAATTAATACGTATGAATAATATAAAAACATGGTTGTATATTTTCTTAGTTACTTTTCTTCCCTCTGTTGAATTAAGAGGAGCAATTCCTCTTGCTATTTTGAAATATAAAATTGGTGTAGTTCAAGCCTTTTTAATTGTAACTTTTGCAAATATTTTAATTACACCTTTAGTTTTCCTTCTGTTTGACTTGATGATTTTTGCCGCTTCAAAAATAAGCTTTCTAAATAAATTTGTGGTCCTTTACCTTGAAAATCTAAGAAAAAGAGCAAAACCCTATGTGGATAAATACGGATTTTGGGGACTTATGATTTTTGTTGCAATACCACTACCAGGGACTGGCGCTTACTCTGGTGCACTTGCTGCAAAAATTCTTGGAATGGAAAAATTAAAGGCTTTTATATCAATATCCTTAGGCGTAATTATTGCAGGAGTCATCGTTACCTTAATTACAACAGGGGCTTTAAAAATATTCTAAAGTTCAAAAACACTTTCAAAAACGAATTTTGTTTTTTCACCTAAAAATTCTTTAAAAGTTTTAGTATGCTCCGAATGCACTGGAATCAAGTAGTCTGGTTTTGCTAATTCAATATATTCCATTAAGTCCTTGGAATTTGCATGCCCAGAAACATGGTATTCTCTAGTAAAACTCATTTTACCATCAACAAAAGTAATACCGTAAGGTTTCAGATTAAAGTATCTAAGCCAATTCAAAAGTCTTTCAATGTCTAATATCTGCTCTTCATTAAATGCTTCACTTGTAGAATATATGTATGCACCAGAATCTATTTTCATATCAAGAAGATTTGGCATATCCCAAAAACTATAACAAACAATGTAATCTCCTTGGTTATCGTTTATTTCTTTTATTGTAATTACTTTATTTTTATATCTTTCAAGTAGTTCCTTTTTCCAATTTCTTTCTTGTTCTCTTTTGCTCTCAATTACAACCAAATTTTCGTTATCTATAATATTAATGCCATCTTCCTTTAAAAGATCGAGTAAATACAAATCCTTTGTAGTTATAGCAATTTTACGATTGGTTTCTTTTGAAACCTCAACAAAAATTTGTAATCTTTCAATGTTTCTTGCACCAAAATCTGCTATTACTAACTTTCCACAATTTTCCTTTATAGCATTTAAACATGCCTCTTTAACATCACTCTCCGTGTATTGCTTACCAATAAAATCATTTCCAATTCTTGTCCCCTCAGTTATAAGGACATTGACGCCAATTTCTTTTAAGAAATAAAAGAAATCTTTTGTTTTTTGCGCATTTTTTCCATGAAATCGTAAGTCCCCTGTGTAAGCAACCTTTACACCATCAACCTCAAGATAAATAGAAGATGCACCTGGAACGGAATGGTCAACCTCAAAAACTCTGTATTTAAAGCCTTCAAATTCACTTATAGAGTTGTTAGGAAAATCTGTTATAAAAGAGCGCTTAAAAGTTTCAGTATCTTTTCCTTTATGCAGTTTGTTTTCCTTTAAGCCACTCTTAACGGATCTTTTAGACCCTGCATAAAACTCCGAAAAAAGTCCTGTTTGTGTTGTATCTTGGTAAGATTTAATAATATCATAAGTGATCTTTGTTGAAATAATAGGTATATCTTCTCTTAAAAAAGGCACGTATCCGAAGTGATCAACATGGGCGTGGGATATAAAAAGAAAAACTGGGTCGTAAGAAGGTAAATTGTTGATTTCTTCAACATAAGCTAAAACATCTTCTCTATAAAGGGATCGAGCATGTGGAACGAGGTTTAATTTCCAAAAGTCATAAATCCCTGCACCTGCTCTTGGCGTAAGAAACTCCTCAAAGTATTTACCGTAGAGAGAAAAATTTTTACCAAAATCAAGGATAACGGCTTTACCGTTCTTGTCTAAAATAAAAATCTTATTACCACCAATATTATTTTGTCCATCTTTTATTTCAATTTTCATATTCACCTATAAAATTATAGTCTAAAAAGCAATTTACAAAGGTTGGAAAAAATTAAAAAAAAGATAAAATATAATTTAGAAGAAGGTAACTAAATGAAAAGGGTCGTTTTGATTGCTGTTGTTAGTATTGTATTAGTTTTATTAGTAATTTTTTTCACAAATACATTAAGTCATCCAAAAGAAGTTATTATCAATGTAATCCACGCAGGAAGTCTCACACAACCAATTAGAGCTATAGAAGAAGATTTTGTTTCTCTTTACAAAGAAAAGGGTATAAACATTACATTTCAAGACTTATCAGCAGGAAGTGTTGACATAATAAGAGAGATTGCCGAACTTAATGAAGAATTTGATGTGGTTCTAACGGCAGACTCTTACCTTATCCAAAAGTATCTTTTTCCACATTACGTAGATTGGTATATTGAATTTGCATCAAATTCAATTGTGTTATGTTATACGGATAAAAGCAAATACGCAAATGAAATTAATGCTGAAAACTGGTTTGATATCCTTTTAAAAGACGGGGTAGAATACGGATATGCAAATCCAAATGCAGATCCTGCTGGCTATAGAACCATTTTACTCTTCAAACTCTCTAACATCTACTACAATAAACCCCATTTAAGCGATGAACTTATAAGATTAACAAACAAAAATAACATAAGGCCAAAGTCTGTAGAACTCTTGTCTCTTCTTCAATCACATGAATTAGACTATGCATTTGAATACGAATCAGTTGCCGTGCAAAATAACCTAAAATACATAAAATTGCCCGACGAAATAAACCTTGCTAATCCAAATTTAAAAAATCTTTATGAAAAAGTAAGCATCACTTTAGACGACGGCACAGTGATAAAGGGAGCACCGATTGAATATGGCTTAACAATTCCAAAAAATGCGCAAAACAAAGAATACGGAGAAAAATTTGTTGCATATTTGCTTAAAAACGGAGGTAAAGTCTTCGATCACTACGGACAAGGGTTTGTCGACTTCAAATTTTACCCAAGTTTTGAATCTATTCCAAGCACTATAAGGGACGGAATAAAATAGACTATGGAAAAAGGAAGATTTAAGTTATTTTTGATGTTATTAAGTTTAATTACTTTAACTTTTATACTTTTACCTATTATTAAACTCATCACCACTCCAAGTGTAAAAGATATAATAAATGTGCTTAAAGATCCTAAATCGCTTAATGCAATCTTTAATAGTATAGTTTTTTCCTTAATATCTTCCACTATAGGTATCTTAATTGGCACACCTCTATCGTATCTTATGGCAAAAGGACATTTTGGTAAATTTGAGAAATTCATTGAGGCAATTACCGATATTCCACTTGCAACTCCTCATACGGTTGCAGGTATAGCGCTACTGCTTGTATTTGGAAGAGATGGCCTCATCGGAGGACTTCTTTATAAAAGCTTCAGTATAAGGCTTTTAGGGACAGGTTTTGCTGTTGTTGTAGCCATGCTTTTTGTTTCTATTCCCTTTATCATAAACAACATAAGAGAGGGTTTTAAAAGCATAAATCCCTCGTTAGAGAAAGCATCTTATAACCTTGGAGCAACATTTATTCATACCTTTTTCTTTATAGATATCCCCCTTGTAAAATCACATATACTCTCAGGTTTTTTCTCTTCATGGGCAAGAGCAATTTCTGAATTTGGAGCTGTTATTATCATTGCATACTATCCGATGACTGCCCCAATAAAAATTTACGATGCTTACACCCAATATAACCTTCAAACTTCTATTGCAATTGCAGCAAGTTTACTTATCATTTCCCTTATTCTTTTTGCCATTCTAAAAATTGTAAGTGGTAGGTAAAGATGCTTTTAATTAGAGATCTTTCGGTAAACCTTGTAAACTTTAAAATTGAAAACGTTTCTTTTGAAGTTTTTGATAAAGAGATTATTGCACTCCTTGGAGATAACGGATCTGGAAAAACAACACTTCTAAATGCAATTGCAGGGTTTGTAGAATTAACATCTGGAAGTATTATCTTTGATGGTGTTCCCATATCAAAAGAAACCCCAAATAAAAGAAATATTGGCTACATTTTCCAAGATTTTGCCCTTTTTCCACATATGACAGTTGAAGAGAATATAAAATACGGGCTTAGATTTAAAAAAATTGAAAATAAGGAATTGCATTTTAAAAATCTCGTAGAATTTTTAAAGATTGGACACCTACTAAAACGTTTCCCAACAAATTTAAGTGGGGGAGAGAAACAAAAAGTAGCCATTGCAAGATCTCTTATATTAGACCCAAAACTCATCCTCTTTGATGAACCTACATCTCAACTATCTCCAACGGAAAAAGAAAGGATTGCTCTTGAAATAAAAGACATAGTAAAAAAATTTAAAAAGAGCGCCATTTATGTAACCCACAATATTGAAGAAGCAAACATTGTTGGAGATAGAATCGCAATTATTGAAAATGGAAAGCTTCTTGAAATAGGCAAACCGATAGATATTTTCTATAAGCCAACAAACGGTAGTATTGCAAGAATAAGTGAAACAAACGTAATTGATGCAATAGTAAAAGAGAGTGCAAATGATTTTTACATTGCTTATGCTTCATCTGTTCCTTTTGCAATTTTAGGAGATTATAAAATTTTTGACAAAGTAAAAATCTTTATTCGTCCAGAGGAGATTGCCCTCTCTAAAGAAAAAATCAAAACCAGTGCACAGAATTCATTTGAAGGTAAAATTAAAAAAATTATTCAAAAAGGTGTGCTTGTTAAAGTTAGAGTAAGTATAAAAGATGAAGTAGAGTTAGACGCATTGATTACAAGAAAGTCATTTGAAGAAATGGAATTAAAAGAGGGAGAAGCAGTTTTCCTCTACTGTAAAATAACCTCGATACATTCCTTTAAGGAAGAGTTATAAAGATTTATTTTCTAAAAATCAAATTCAAAATGATTGTAAGTAAAATACTAATAAGTATTGAAGTTGCGATGGGAAAATAAAACTCAAAATTACCCCTTCTAATGTAAATATCTCCTGGTAGCCTAAATTTCAACTTTTCAAAGAGTAAGAGAAGCAAACCAAAAACAACTAACAAAATACCAGATAAAATTAATAATTTCCATGCTTTCATATGTAAATTTTACAACAAAATCTCTTTTTACAGTAAAAGGATTACATAGAAGCAATCATAGTCAAGGCAATCGAACGGAGTTTAGATTCTGCTCTATCTGCTCTTGATGGGATCATAATAGGTTTTGCTGCACCCACTACTGTTACGGCAAGAGGTTTTCCTCCAATATATTCAACGGATTTTCCAAGGATATTACCAGAGACTATATCGGGTGTAATGAGGATGTCTGCATCTCCTGCAACATCAGAAACAATACCTTTCTTTTCTTTTGCATACATGGAAAGAGCATTATCAAGAGCAAGAGGACCATCAACAATACAACCTTTTATCTGCCCCCGATCAAACATCTTTTTTATAATTGATGCGTTGAGTGTCTCGGGCATATCAGGATTAACAACTTCAACAGCACAAAGAAGTGCAACTTTTGGAAGTGGATTACCAAGTTTGTTTGCAACAAAAACTGCATTCTCTATTTCCTTAATAAGTGTATCTATATCAGGTTTTATCACAACTCCACCATCTGAAAGAAGTATGATCTTTTCTCTTCCCTCGTAATTTGATTCAAAAGCAGCAACACTTGTAATAATCTTATCGGTCCTTAATCCCCACTCCTTATTCAAAACGGCTTTAAGAAGTGTTGCCGTTTTTACAGAGCCTTTTAAAAGGATCCCTCCCGATTTCACCTCTTCAACTGCAAATTTGCTTTTTTCTTCATCGGTTTCCGCATGGATGATTTCTTTAACAAAATCTCTCGTGTCAAAATCTTTTAATAGTTTTTCAATCTTTGTTTTGTCGGAAACAAAAACTCCCTCGCCAATACCTATCTTGTATGCATCATAGACAGCCTCAATTGAATCTTTATCTTCTCCTACAACAATAATAGGTGTCTTACCAATGCCTTTTAGGTAATCAAAAATTTCGTTAAAATTTTTAAACATTTTGCCTCCTCTTAGCGTTTTACATATCTTTCATATCGACAAAAAATTATAACAAAAAAATGTCTAACAAAAAATTATTTTGGAAAATTGTGGGCTTTTGTTTAGTTTAGCTTTTCTTAAATTTGATGATTGAAAAATTCTTTATTTCATACTTGAGGGGGTAAAAGGCACACCCTCGAACCTTCCTCGTTCACAGTGTCAT
>JAINCR010000076.1 GCA_036574215.1 Caldisericaceae bacterium | reverse complement strand
CATTGTTGGTCAACGGAGGATGTCCCCTTTCCTCCGTAATAATTCAAGACAGGATTTCCCCTCGCCTGTCTTAAAAGCAACACCTCCTCGGGTCAGGTTCCCCTCCTCCTGACCCATTTTTTATTTGTAAGAATAGTGTATAATTTAATATGCTTAAAATCCTCGTTGCAACAAAAAATAAAGGAAAACTAAAAGAAATAAAAGATATAATGAGCGATCTATCAATTACCCTTATTCCCCTAAGCGAAAACGAACAAGAAGTTGAAGAAAATGGAGCAACCTACCTTGAGAATGCTCTATTAAAAGCAAAAACCTACGGAAAAAAATACAATTTAATTACCCTTGCAGATGATTCTGGCTTGGAGATAGATGCCTTAAATGGGCTTCCAAATATTTATTCATCAAGATACCTTGGAAAAGATACCCCCTTTGAAGAAAAAATGAAACACATCCTAAAAATTATGGAAAATAAAACCAATCGGTCTGCTCGTTTTAGATGTGCAAGTGTGCTCTATTTTCCCAAGGAAGAGCGTTTTGTATCTTTTGAAGGAGTGGTAGATGGAGAAATTCTTAAAGAAATACGTTATGGAAATTCGGGCTTTGGATATGACCCAATCTTTAAACCTAACGGTTTTGACAAAAGCTTTTCCGAATTGGGTTATGAAGTTAAAAATAAAATCAGTCACCGCGTAAAAGCACTTTTAAAAGTAAAAGAATACATAAAAGAAAACCTATTAGGAGGAAGTAAAATGACTGAAATAAAAATAAACGGCAAAAGACTTGTTGCAAATAAATACGTGTATTCTGTCTTTGAAAAAGTGATATTTGCCCTTTTAGAAACTCTTAAAGATATTCCAGAGATTGAAACCGTAGAAATTAAAATAGACAAAAAAGAAGAAAAAACATAAATTTGGTTATAAAACTATTTTAAACTTAGGAGGTATACTGTGGCAAAAGTAGTCATTTTAGGTAATTATCCTTCGAATGTTATTGAACTATTTGAGTATGCAAAAAAGGAGTTCGGTGTAAGTGATGTTGAGGTAGTAATTCCTAAAAATGATGAAGAAAAATTTGAGGCATTAAAGAATGCAGTTGCAGTAATTTCTGGCGCTCTTTCACTTGAGGAAATCAATAGCGCAGTAAATTTAAAATTTATTCAGGTTCCTTTTGCTGGTGTTGATACCTACGATGTAGAAGCACTTATTGAAAGAGGTATTAAAATTGCTAATGTCCATTCAAACGCAACGGCTGTTGCAGAGTTTGCGATGTCACTTGTGCTTGCTCTTGCAAAAAACATTGTAGAAGGAGATAGAGATTTAAGAATTGGTTACTGGCACGGTTGGATGTCAAGAGAACCAACCATAAGCCTTCAGGGAAAGACAATGACAATCCTTGGATTGGGAAGCATAGGGAGAGAAGTTGCAAGGTTTGCAAAAGTATTTGGTATGTATGTAATAGGTGTTAAAAGAAGTAAGAGTGACGAACAAATCCCAAACGTAGATGAAATTTATACAACCGAAGATATTGGAAAAGCAGTTGAAAAAGCTCACTTTGTAGTGTGTGCACTTCCACTTACAAAAGAGACAAAAGGCATTGTAAATAGAAAACTCTTTGAAAAAATGGTTAATAAGTTTTTTGTTAACGTTGGGCGTGGTGCCGTTGTAAACGAAGAAGACCTTTTTGTTGCTCTTAAAAAGGGCATTCTTAAAGGGGCAGGTATTGATACTTGGTGGGTATATCCACCAACTCCCATGCAAACGGCTTATCCTTCAAGATACCCCTTCCATGGACTAAAGAACATTATAATGACTCCACATGCAGCAGGTTTTACAGATAATACACCTGCACTTATATGGGAAGATGCAATTAAAAATGTGTTAAGATTTCTAAAAGGGCTCCCCATTGAAAATGAGGTAAAAGAAACAGGATATTAAAAAAGCCCCTTTTCAGGGGCTTTAAAAATATGTAGTTATTAAATTAATTTGAGCTTACAGTAATTTGACCACCAGGTAACATTGTAAAGGTGTAGGTTTTTCCATCAATCACAGCTATAACGGTAAGTGTATAAATATTGCCATCTGAAGTGTATGTAATGGAACCACTCCCATTATACAGGTTAGATTTTATTTCAAGTGATTTTAAGGCTTCAAGTGTAATGTATTGGATCCCTCCTTTTTCTCCAGTAATAGTGGCAGCGGAAGAAACGTTTATATAGCCCGAACCAGTACCAGTGCCAGTTAACTCAACTTTTAAATATGCCCAACTATTTGCTTCAGAAGTATTATAAACAGGATATTTCGTCCAATTTGTTTTAAACGCCTCTAATGCCGTTGCAATGGCCTTTAAATTATATTCAATTACAGCAACCCTTGATCTATTTACCAATGTAAAATAACTTTGAACTATAATTGCAGCAAGTATGATAATTATTGCAATTGCAATCATTAACTCAATCAGCGTAAAACCTTTTTTCATTCTTCACCTTTTATAAACATTTTTAGCTAAGCAATTTTTTATTTCAAATATTTTATTCTCAGGGTAACTGCAATTCATTATTTTTATATTATATTCTCATAAGTTGTAAAAAGCAATAAAGATTTAATTAAAACTGTTTTAAGATTTATAAAAAACCGATATTAAAAAAGCCCCCTTCTGGGGGCTTTAAAAATATGTAATGTATTAAACTAAGAAACGCTTACAG
>JAINCR010000075.1 GCA_036574215.1 Caldisericaceae bacterium | reverse complement strand
CTTTAAATACCTTATAACTTGTATGATATTTGCAACCTTATAAATCCGCATGTGAAAGACAGCTCCTGAAGAGACAATCATTACACTTTCGGTAACATCACATCCCTCCTTTTTCTGGATAAATACATCCCTTACTCCTGCTCCCTCTGCTGTTCTTATTATTGCACCCAAATTATGAGGGTCTTGGATTCTGTCAAGAATAAGAAATATAGAATCCTTTTTTATTTTAAGCTCATTAATATCTGCATAGACAAAACCACCACCCACCGCAACAACACCTTGGTGATTTGTAGTTTTAAAACGCCTATCAAACCAACTTTTATCTCTAAAGTAGGTCTGTATACTGTTTCTATCTGCAAGTGAAAAAATATTTCTAATTATTCCTTCTTTTTTATTAATATCTTTATCAAGGATTAGGGACTTTACAGGGTAATGTGCCCTTAACGCCTCTAAAACTGCATTTTTTCCAATGATAAAGTATTCATCCTTAACTTTATCCATTTGTAGCCTCTAATCTATATTTTGTTCCCTCTTTTGTATCTTCCAAAACTATTCCCAATGTTTTTAAATCGTTTCTCAATTTATCTGCAAGTTGAAACTTTTTCTCTCTCCTTAGAGTGTTTCTTAACTCAATTAAAGCGTTTATAATATCTTTTGCATCTTCAAAATTGTAGCCTTCAACCAATTGCTTTAACTCCTCAATTTCTTTAAGTGATTCAAAATAGTTCTTAAGTTTCTCTTTTAAAGATGAATCTATACTCCTATGTTCCCCAATTTTATCAAAACCTAAAATAAAAAATACATCCTTAAGGAAATTATCCAATTGTTGCAAGTCTTCTTTTCCAATTTCATCTTTATGCGCATTAAAAAATTTAAAAACGTCAAAGAGAACAGAAATTGCAACAGGAGTATTAAAATCATCATCCATTGCTTCAAAAAATTGCTTTTTCCAATTAGAAATTCTTTCTTGTAAAGCAATGGAAGATGGATTATCCTTTGAAAGATAATTTTTAAGCTCAAGGTAACTATTGTGCAAATAACTATAGTTTTTGGCTGCAATCTCTAAACTCTCCAAATCAAAATTCAAAGGCTTTCTATATGAAACTGAGATATAAAACAAACGAATTATTTCTCCATCATAATTTTCAAGTAAGGTATGGAGATTAAAAAAGTTTTTTAAAGATTTACTCATCTTTTCTTTGTCAACGGTTAGCATACCATTATGCACCCAGAATCTTACAAAAGGTTCAACCCCAGTATAAGCCTCAGATTGAGCAATTTCATTTTCATGGTGCGGAAATATAAGGTCATCGCCACCACCGTGTATATCAAAAGAATTGCCAAGGATTTTTAAAGTCATTGCGGAACATTCAATATGCCAACCAGGTCGCCCTTTACCCCATAGACTATCCCAAGAAGGCTCTCCTTCTTTTGCCTTTTTCCATAAGGCAAAATCAAGAGGATTTCTTTTCTCTGGATTTACTTCAACCCTTGCACCAACTTGCAATTCCTCAACATTACGATGTGATAACTTACCATAATCTTTAAATTTAGAAACATCAAAATAGATACCATCGGAAATTTCATATGCATAACCTTTTTCTATAAGTTCTTTAACCATATCAATAATTTCAGGAATAAATTGCGTTGCTTTAGGGTAAGCAAAAAGTGGTAATACATCAAGTTTTTTAAGGTCCTCAAGGTAAATCGAGGCATAACGTTCTGAAAGTTCTTTAAAATTGATATTTAACTCATTTGATCTTGATATAATTTTATCATCAATATCTGTAAAGTTAGAAATATGGATCACTTCATAGCCAAGATAAGTCAAATACCTATGCATCACATCATATACAACAGCAGATCTCCCATGACCTGCATGAGCATAATCATAAGGAGTAAGCCCACATACATACATATAAACCTTGTTTGGTTCTCTTGTTGTAAACTTCTCCAGTTTTCTTGATAAGTCGTTATAGATTTTAAGCATTTAACGCCTCCAAAACTTTGTTAAGCCTTGAAATAGCTTCTTCTTGTCCAATAAAATATACGAACTCATGCACTTCAATTCCTTGTTCGCTCATTGTTATTGCAAGTCTTAGAGGAAAGTATAGGGCTTTTCCTTTAATTTTGAGGTCTTTACCTATTTGTTTAATAGTATCAAGGATCGTATCCTTGTTAAAAGTTGTTAGTGCTTCAAGTTTTTCTTTAAAAGTTGTTAAAAGTAATTTTATTTGAGGATCTTTAAGTTCGTTAAATATTTCTTCTTTTAATTCATACGGTGTGAATATTTGAGAAGAAAGGTTTTCTATATCCTTTAGGGTATCAA
>JAINCR010000074.1 GCA_036574215.1 Caldisericaceae bacterium | reverse complement strand
TAGAAACTCTCCTCTCTTGTATCTCCTTTTTCATAAATTTTTTTAATTTCTCTAAGGTAACTTTTAATCACGATTCAATTTTACATTAAATTAGATAAAAACAAAATAGTTTCACGAAAATGCGAGTTTTTTTGGCTTTATTGAAGAAGAGCAGAGCTAAAAAAACTATCACGGACATATAGTAAAAAGATAAATGAAAAAGATGCAAAATATAGAAAGCCGATAAGAAATTATCCAAAGATTTTCCTTAATTAAAAATAATTTTGTATGGCATACTCTATACTCGGTCATCCTGAGGAGCGGTAGCGACGAAGGATCTCATCCTTTGGGAGAGTATCGAGGGGGCTTTTACCCACTCGAGTAAAAACGGAGGAGATTTTTCCTCGGCAAAAGGATGCCTCCACTTAACTTCGTCAAGGAAAAGATTGCAGAATAACCAAAAGAAACTTCGCCTTAGAATAACTAAAAGGTTTTATTAGATGAAAAAACCGTAATTACAAATAAGTAAAGAAAATCACATAAGACAACACAAAACTACATTTTTAAGTAAACCCTTTTTATCCTTTTATTAAGTCTTGTGAGGATTTCGTAAGGAATGGTTGAGGCGTTTTGCGAAAATTCTTCAAGTGTTATTGTCTTTTCGCCCTGAGAACCAAAAATTACAACCTCATTCCCTGGATGTATATAAGGAAATCCGGTAACATCAATCATTAGCATGTCCATCGTAATTGTGCCAACAATCCTTGCAAACTGACCTTTTACAAGTACATAACCATTATTGGAAAGATTCCTTGGCACTCCATCTGCATACCCTATAGGAACAGTTGCAATAGTTTTATCTTCATCGGTTATGTAAGTCCTACCATAACTAATTGCTTCACCTTTCTTGTAATGCGATACCTTTATAATCCGTGTTTTTAAAGAAACTGCCTTTGAAAAATCGTTTGGCAAAACCAAATTTACATTTGGAGACACGCCGTAGAGAAGTATGCCAGGTCTTAGGGCATCGTAATAAGCCTCTTTAAAATTTAAAATAGTAGCACTATTTGCAGCATGCACAATAGGTGGATTAATTTTCCTCTTTTGTAAATCGTTCAAAAGTGTATTAAACTTTTTAATCTGAAATTCTGTGTATTCTCTACTACTATCTGCACTTGAAAAATGCGTGTATATACCTTCTATAAAAACATTCCTAAAGGAGGATAACTCTTCAAGAATTGACACCACCTCATTAGGATCTACTCCAAGTCGATGCATTCCTGTGTCTACTTTCAAATGTATATAAATGGAAGCATCTAACTTATACTCCTTTAGCCTTTTTATAAAATCTTTATCAAAAAGTGTTATCCGAATGTTATTAACTGCTGCAACTTCTAAGTTCCTTGTATCAACATATCCTAAAACAAGAATTGGGTTCTTAATTCCACCTTCTCTTAACTCAAGCGCTTCTTCCATTGAGGCAACTGCAAATGCAAAAGCTTTGTGTTTTTCTAACTCCTTTGCAATTTCTTTTGCTCCAAGGCCATATGCATCTGCCTTAACAACACAAATAACCCTACTATTAGGTATTAATTTCTTTATCGCTTCAAAGTTATTCTTTATACTTTCAAGATTAATTTCAACCCATGTGGGTCGATTCATTTCAATTTCATCACCCATAAAAATCTCCTTTGAAAATATCAATTATTAGTATATCATTATAATATAAAACAGATATGAACATTTTACTTACAAACGATGATAGTATTGAATCTGAAGGTTTAAAGGCACTTGGAAAAGAACTCTCAGCCATTGGGAGAGTATTTGTAGTTGCACCCCAAAAACCTCAAAGTGCAGGCAGTCATGCTACAACTCTCCATAAGCCTTTAAGAGCAGAAAAATTCTCCCTAAACATTGGCGAAGTATCATCCTTTAGAGTTTCTGGGACTCCTTGTGATTGTGTCCTTCTTGGAATCGATTTACTTATAAAAGAGACTGTTGATATTGTTGTATCAGGGATAAATAAAGGTCCAAACCTTGGTGATGATGTAATTTATTCAGGAACTGTAGCTGGAGCAAGGGAAGGTGCAATAAATAATAAACTATCTTTTGCAATTTCTGTAAATGATTTTGAAAACCCCGACTTTATCTACATAAGTAAACTTTCCGTTAAAATTATCGATAACCTAATAAAAATTACTGAAAGAAAAGATTTATATTTTAACATCAATTTTCCAAACTTAAGAAAAACAACAATTAAAGGGGTAAAGTTTGCAAGGCTTGCAAGAAGAAGATACAAAAATAGAATAACAGTTGGTAAAGACCCTTTCCAAAAAGAATTCTATTGGATTGGGGGAACTTTAGATGACCCATTGGAAGAAGGGACAGATTCAAAATACGTAGAGGAAGGATTTATAGCCATTACGCCCCTTCTTATAGATCAAACAAATTTTGACGTATTAAATGAATTCAAAAATTTTGAAATAAAAATTTAGCAAAACAATACTTAAGGTCCCCGAGAAACCTTAAAGTCCTTTAGGGCAAAAGGTGTTTTACTTTAAACTACAATTATATCGTGAGGTAAGTCAATTAGGTTTTCAATCGAATCCTCTTTAACTATTACCGTATCCTCAAGCCTTAATCCAAATTTACCTTCAAAATAGACACCTGGCTCAATAGTAATGACCATATTCTCTTGAAGAGCATAAGGAGAGTTTGCATTTACATAGGGAAGTTCGTGTATCTCTAAGCCTACTCCATGTCCAAGACCGTGTTTAAAATATTCCCCAAGACCATTACTAGCAATATAATCCCTTACAAGTTTATCAAGTTCTGATGCTTTCATGCCTGTTTTTGCTTTTTCTCTTCCGAGTTTTTGAGCATTCTCAATTACTGAATATGCCTTTTTAACTTCGATATCAACATCACCTATTGAAACAACCCTTGTTGTATCCGATGCAAAACCATCGAAAAATACACCAAAATCAAAAACAATGGGGACATGTTCTTTTATGGTATTCAAAGATGCAACACCATGCGGAAGTGAGCCTCTTTCTCCTGAAGCAACAATTGTAGTAAAAGAAGGCTTTTCACCACCATATTTTTTAAAACGATACTCCAATTCAGAAGCAATATCAATTTCAGTAATACCTGGCTTAAGAAGTTTAATTGTATCTAAAAATGCCGAAGTAGATATAGAACACGCTTTTCTAATTTTTTCAAGCTCTTCATTTGTTTTAATCATCCTTAGTTCTTCAACAAAATCTGATAAGGGAACAATAACTAAAAAACCTAAATTTTTAAGAGCCATATAAGTATGAAGGTTAATATTGTATTCCTCTACACCTAAGAAGTGCACTTTGTGTTTTAAGAGAACATTTTTTAAGTTAGATGCAATATCTCCTGCGTATTCTATCACTTTGACATCTTTTGACACTTCCTTATTTGCCTGCTCAGTAAAACGGGAATCAACAAAAAGATAAATTTCAGGTGGCACAACAACTGCAAACCCTTCTTCTCCTGTGAAATTTGTAAGATACCTTACGTTTTCAATTTTACTAACAAAAATAGCATCTACATTAGACTCTTCCGTTTTTTTAAAAATCTTTTCCATTATAGCCTCCTTAGTCAAAAGGGTTTTGTTTGCCTAAATCGGTGGGCTGTGGTTCAAGCGGTGGCACAGGGACTTTTCTTGCTTGGATCTGTTCATTGACGAAATCGATATTTCCTCTCTTAACTTGTGGTAAACTTACATTTGTAACTTTTTCAATCTTGAATATATAAGGTAATGCTGCATTCCATGCAAAGAAAACGAAAAGAAGCACAAGAATAATAATAATTGTTTCTTTTGAAACTTTAAATTTTAAAGGCTTTTTTGTTTTTTTATCGTCCATTTTAATCACTTCCTTTGGGAAAGATTTATACTACCGTTTACTGAAACTATATAATTTGTAATTGATGTCTTATCTGTCTCAGCGTTTCTAAAAATATCAACTTTTAAAAAAGAAATTATCTCGGGGTAGTTATTTTTAAGCATGCTTAAAAATTTTGTAACATTCTCGTATTTTGTGCTTTCGTATTTTAAATCAAAGAGTGCAACATTTTGAGCAGCACCTTTAGTATCTTTTTGAAAATTTAAAGAAACAATGGAACCACCACTAGCTTTTGCTAAAGAAACAAACTGAAGAGAAAAAAGAAATTCGTCCTTTGTTTCCGGAAGAATATTTTTAAGTTCTACAAGTCTGTCGTTATACAAATTGATCTCATGTTCAAGAGAAGTAAGCCTTTCCTGAGCAAGTAATAAAAGATTTAGTTTTTCTTCTGCTTTTAAAATCTGGTCGTTAAGTCCTTTAATTTCTTCAATCTTAGGTGCAACTACATAGAAGTAAAAAGCAACTGCAACCAATACAAAAACAATTGCTGCTGCAACAATTTTTGTGCTAACATTTAAGCTCAATGGTTTATTTGCTATGTTGTCTTTCATTTTCCCATCCCTTTCCATTTAAAAGAAATGCTAAATGTAACATAGTTTGCTTTATTAGGAGCTTGCACATACGGGACATTATAATTATCAACGGTAATATCTGATAAATTAGGATTCTTTGAAAGTCCTCTTGTGGTCCAAGCAAGATGCTGTAAATCTTTCGTATGTCCTGTAATTTTAACAATATTTTCCACCGAATCTAAATTAACGTTTTCGATAACTGTTTCTTTTGGAATAGAAATTGCAATATCGTTTAGTAAATTGTTTACATCAATTTGTGTATTCACCAGTTTTTCAATTGTAGTCTCATAGTAAAAAACACTATCTCCAAGTTTATTTCTTAGGTTAAGTGTATCTTCGACCTTTTTCAAAGAAGTAATACGAATATTCAGTTCATTTAAATAATTTGTTTTAGTATACACTTGGTAGTAAATTCCAGCATAGATAACAAAGAGAGCAACCAAAAAGGTTACACCAATTTTAATAATAGTTTGCGTTTCTCTATCTAAAGGTCTCTTAATCTTCCTCTTATGGGGGATAAGATTA
Organism: Caldisericaceae bacterium; assembly: GCA_036574215.1. Lineage (NCBI taxonomy): Bacteria > Pseudomonadati > Caldisericota > Caldisericia > Caldisericales > Caldisericaceae > Caldisericaceae bacterium. The sequence goes on along the minus strand of JAINCR010000074.1, from coordinate 20,109 downwards.
ATATCAATCTCATAAAAATCAAGTTGATTTGCCATGTTAGCTCCTCACTTTCATCTTTTTTTCAAGTTTTTTAACTTGATGCTCTTTTAACGCAAGGCCTGTAGCAGTTGCAAACATGGGTGCCATTTCATACAGATATTCTCTTGTAAACAGATTTGGGTCATATTTTGCAATATCTGCAAAAAGCCTATTCACAACAGTAGGATAGTTAGTTTCAGCTTCAAGGTATCTATCAATATTTAGCAAATTGGCAGTTCCACCTTCTAATATCACTGTCACCTCACTTATTTTATTTTCATTATATTTTGCAAAATAGTAACTGATAGAACGTTTTAACTCTAAAGAAAGTTCTCTTAAATCCTCTACAACTGATTTAAAAATCTCCGAATTTGTGTCTAATAAATCAAGTTCTTTCTTTTTCTTTTCTTCGGCTTCCTTAAAGTCTAACCCAAAATAGTAAGATATTTTTTCAGTTAATTTCTTGCCCCCCCACGGAATGATCCTTGAGAATCTTACCAATCCTTTATCAACCAAATTAATGGTTGTGTAATTATGACCAGTATTCACGACGGCAAGAATTCTATCTTTACCCATTGAAACTTCGCCCAAAAAACGGAGAAGTCTTAAAATAGAAAATGCCTCAACTTCAATAGAGACAAGTTCAAGACCTAAACTTTTAAAAAGTTCTACAGTAGTCTGGACTGCATCCATTGGAGCTGCGGCAAACAAAATGTGTAGTTTTTCTTGATTGCCATCCCTTACCTTACTTAATATCTGATAATCAAAAGACATCTGGTCTATTTGTGCTGGAAGAATTTTATCAACCTCCCATTTAATAGCTTCATGCAATTCATGAGGAGGAAGATCATCCATAATGAGCTCTCTTACGGTAACCAGTTTGCCTGAAGCAGAAGTGGCAACTCTATTACCAATAAAAGAATAATAGGAAAGTAAATTTTTCAAGGCCTCCTTAACTTCGGACATTTTTTCAATTCTACCTTCAACTATTGCACCTTCGGGTAAATCTAGTAATCCGAAGTTTACGAGTTTTAAACTATCTCCTTTTTTCTCAAACTGCGCCATCTTTATAAAACCGGAACCTAAATCAACTCCGATAATTGGCGTTTTATTTTTGCTAAATAGTCCCATCTACTACCTCCTTTAAAATAATTGAAGATAAAAGCTAATTAATTTACCACCCAAAAATACCGAAACAATTGCACCAAATGCAAGATACGGCACGAAGGGTATCTGAGTTTCACCATCCTTTTTTTCAAAAATCATAATAAGAATACCAACAAGAGAACCAAAAATAAAAGAAAGAATGAAAGAAACAACCGATAGTTTCAGCCCTAAAAATGCTCCTATCATTATTCCAGCGGTTAAGTCACCTTCACCCATTCCTCCTTCTTTATAGAACAGTTTTGAAATTAAGATAATGAGAAAAAACAGAACACCGTAAAAAATTGCTCCAAAAATTGCTTCCTTAAAGCCAGTAGTAAAAAAAGAGAAGGCTAAACCAACAAAAATAGAAGGAATAACTATTGAATCGTAGACATAACCAGTATTTAAGTCAATCATTGCAATAACAATAAGAATACAAGCAAAGACGATATATTTCAATAAATCTAAAGAGAAGCCAAACTTTAAGAACAAAAGAGCAACTGTAATACCTGTGATAGCCTCAACAATTGGATAAACAATTGAAATTTTTTCATTACAGTACCTACATCTACCCTTTAAATAGATATAACTAAAAATTGGAATTAAATCTGAGGCTGCTAATTTGTGACCACAATGCGTGCAATGTGATGGGGGATAGACTATCGATTCACCTTTTGGGAGTCTATAGATTACAACGTTTAAAAAAGAGCCTATTATAGCACCTAAGGCAAAGAAAACTATAGAGAAAAAAATTCTATAATAATCAATTATCAAAATGAGACTTCTCATAACTTAATTATACAAAAAATTTTTTTGAAGCAAATAAAAATAAATATAATTTAAGAACACAATGGAGGTGAAAAATGAAAAAAAATTATTTTTATTTTCCGTTAGAATTGCCTTTTATCCTTATGCTTATTATCCTATTCTTGCTTCTTTATCCTTTATTTATACTCATTTTTGCTGGAGGTATCGTAGAGGCTTTTGCAAGATTAGGTTTTAGTCCAGTTGTTGGAACATTACTATTCTTGATATCAATTTTAGGAAGTGCAATAAACATACCTCTCTTTGAAATGAAATCAAAAAATTATACCCTTGTAGAAAAAATTGTGTATTTCTACGGTGTTGCGTACAAAATTCCCCAATACGAAGAGGAAAAAACTCTTGTTACTATAAATTTGGGTGGAGCTATTGTTCCTATTATAATTTCAATCTATGAATTTTTTAGATTGCTTACTTTTAACAACATCTACCCAGCAATCGCTTCAATAATTGGGATAATTGTTGTTTCCATAGTTATCCACTTGTTTGCAAAACCTGTAAAAGGGATAGGTATAGCAGTGCCATTTTTTATTCCGCCTATTATAACTGCAATAGTTGCTCTTTTACTTTCAAGACACTATGCGCCAATTACAGCATATATTTCAGGAACAATTGGCACCCTAATAGGCGCTGATTTACTCAACCTCAAAAGGATTAATGAATTAGAAGCGCCAGTTGTAAGTATTGGCGGTGCAGGCACATTTGACGGCATATTCTTAACTGGTATTATTTCGACACTTCTTGCATAAACAAGAGTTATTTTTAGATGTAATTTAAATTTGTCAAAATTACGTTATTCAGGTAAAATACCTTTATGATGAATTTTTAAATTTAAAAATTGTAATGGAGGTTAATATGGAAGTAAGTAGCGCTGAACTACTTCAAGCAACATTGGCTGGAATTGTTTCATTTATTTCTCCTTGTGTTTTGCCTTTGATACCAGCATACATATCCTACATAACAGGAGAAACACTTATCAATATGAAGGAAGGAAAAGTATCTTCTATAAAACTCCTTGTAAATTCAATTGCCTTTGTGCTTGGCTTTTCTCTAGTTTTTATTATTATGGGAGCGTCTGCAACTTATATAGGAAAGTTTCTCTCAAGAAATAAACTTTTATTTGAAAGTATTGCTGGTGCAATTATCATTCTGTTTGGATTACACACGGCAAACATAATAAACTTTAGATTTCTAAGTTATGAAAAGAAATTAAAAGTTGATACCAAAGCCCCAAGTATCTTTAAGGCTTTTCTTCTTGGTTTTGCTTTTAGTTTTGGTTGGACTCCCTGTGTAGGTCCAATCTTAGGTACGATATTAATTCAAGCAGGCACACATGAAACAGTAGTCCAAGGCATAATACTCTTAGTAGCATACTCATTAGGTATGGGTATTCCCTTTGTTCTCACAGCACTAGCCATAAATAAATTCTTTGAAATATTCGCATCTCTTAGAAAGTTCTTTGGACAAATCGAAATGTTTGCAGGACTTCTCATTATAGGCGTAGGACTTGCCCTCATTTTCCATACTGGGTTACACTCTAACTACCTAATTAGCATTATACTTGCTACAATCGGATTTACAATACTATCAACACAAAAGATAACAATTTCAACTGTTGTGGGTATTGTAGCTATTTTTGCATCTATTTTAATAACTTCAGAAATAAAATTCTTAGAAAACAATTATTTGAACAAAACTCTTGTTGCTTTTGTTATTTTTCTTACCGCAAGTATAATTTCAATGTGGAAGGTAGGCAATAAAAATGAGCGAATTGAGAAAACATAAAGTAGAATCGGCAATTTTAAGAGAGGTATCAAATTACATATACACTCTCGATGACCCTCTACTTAAACATATAACTATTACTTATGTAAGTGTTTCAGATGATCTAAGGTATGCAAAAATTTACTACACTATCTTAGGTCATGAAAATGAAGAAGAGGAAATTGAAACAAGGTTAATTAAAGTAACACGCAGTATACAAAGGGATGTTGCAAAACGCCTAAAGAATATGAAATTTGTCCCGCTTTTAAGTTTTATTTTTGACACATCAATTCAGAAGGGAAATAAAGTGCTTGAGATTCTTGACGAGGTTGAAAAGGAACTAAAAGAAAAAGGTGAAAATGAATAATATTAAAAAAATTATAGATACTTTAAACTCTTATAATTCTTTTCTTTTAACAACACACGTAAACGCAGATGGAGATGGTATTGGGTCTATCCTCGGATTAGGAGAATCCCTTGAACTTTTAGGGAAAAAGGTATCCTATTTTGTGCCAGAGCCAGTGCCTTTGCACTTTTCGTTTTTAAATAATTTCGAAAAGATCAACAAAAACATCAAAGACTTAAAAGAAGTAGATTTAATATTGGTTTTAGATGCACCAAACATTGAACGCATAGAAGGGTTTAACGTAAACACAATTAAACACAAATTAATTATGCGTTTTGATCACCACAAAGGTGAAAATGATAATTATGAATTCAACTATGTTAAAATTAATTACCCTTCTACAACCTGCGTTGTTTGGAAAATTTTGAAATACGGTAAATTTCCAATAAATAAAGAGATATCAGACAGTCTATACACTGGTCTTCTTACCGATACGGGGTCATTTAGGTTCAACAACACAAACAAAGTTGCTTTTTCTACTGCAAAAGAACTTGTTGAAAACGGAGCAAATCCATACAACATTGCAAGAATGGTTTACGAAATGGAGACCTTAACTCATCTTAAATTACTTGGTTTATCATTAATGCGTCTTACGATAATTGAGAAATTGGGATTTTCTTATATAACACAGGAAGACATAAAAAATTTAAATGCAACCGATGAAGATATTGAGGGGATTGTTGACTACTTAAGAAAAGATAAAGATTGCGAGGCTGTTCTCTTTTTAAGAGAACTAAAAGAAGGCGGCTGGAAGGGGAGTTTAAGAAGCAAAAACCATGTGGATGTAAGAACTATTGCTGAAAAATTTGGCGGAGGCGGACACAAAGAGGCTGCTGGCTTTAAGGCAAACTTAAGCAAAGAAGAAATTTTAAAAATAGTTTTGGGGTGGTTAAAAAATGAACATTAAGAAGCTATTTTTAGACATTTTGATCTTTGCAATTTTAATAGCAATCATATTAGTTGGTTTTAATTTTAAAAATTTTTCTAAAAAAGAAGATAACAATATTGCAATTATTCACCTAAACGGAGTAGTTGGCGGAGTTGATCAAAATTCGTTTAATAAAAACGATGTTTTGAAAATCCTTAACGAAGTAAAAAGTATAAACCCTAAAGGAATTATTCTTGTAGTTTCAAGTCCCGGAGGAAGCGTATACGAAAGCGATGCTATTTATCAAACACTCCTTAATTTTAAAAAAGAAAACGGATTAAAAATCTACACATCAATGGGTGAAGAATGTGCTTCTGGTGGCTATTATATTGCAATGTCCTCAGATAAAATTTTTGCAGAACCTACTACCATCACTGGAAGTATTGGAGTTATCTTAAATATAGCTAACTACGAAGAATTACTCAAAAAGATTGGTATAAACATACAAACAATAAAAAGTGGGAAGTTTAAAGATATAGGTTCCCCTTATAGAACTATGTCAGATGAAGAGAAAAAGATGTTAGAAAGTATTATAAATGAATTTTACGAAAGATTTTTAAACATCGTTAGTATTAATAGAAAAATACCCGTTTACAATCTAAGACCACTTGCTCAAGGACAAATTTACACAGGTAAGCAAGCACTTTCTTTAGGTCTTGTTGACGGACTTGGAAACTTATCCAATGTAATAGAAACGATGAAAAAAGACCTTAATTTAAAGGATGCGCATACTGTAGAATTTCAAGTAGAGAAAAATTTTTTTGAAATACTATTTGGAAATATACAATTGTTTATTCAAATTATTGAAAAACCCTTTCAGTATAATTTTTCATATTAGGAGATGACGATGTTTGATTACATAGTTAAAGTTATAAAATCACCAAAAAATACTTTTAAAGAGGAAATCCCTACCTTGGCTTTTGTCATGTTCCTCATTTTTGGAGGTTTAGTTAACTACCTTTATTTAGAGAGTTTTCTTAGATTTGGATTAAAAAATTTCTTAAATTTATACAAGCAAATCGTTCCAAATATTGATGAGTTTATAAATACTTTTTCGGTTGATCCAGTAAAACTCTTACTACTATCAATCATAATACCTGTAATATTTCTATTCCTCACTACGGCCATTTACGAAATGGGTGCTCAGCTATTCTTTAAAAAACAGAACGGCGTAAAACTAATGAAGAATTTGGCGTTTGCTTCAATTCCTATGGTTTTTGGAAGATTACTTTACTCAATATTCATGATTTTTAACGTCCATTTCTTAACTTTAATAAATTTTTTGTTTTCAATATGGGAAGTATTACTATTTATACTTGCTATTTCCGAAACTTATGAAATCGATAAAGCTAAAGCAGTTATCATTTACCTTTTACCACTAATATTAATTGTTATTTCCTTAATTCCTCTCTTTATATAACGATGAAGGAAAATTATCTTTCAGACTTAAACGAAGCGCAAAGAGAAGCAGTTTTATACATTGACGGACCACTTCTTGTTTATGCAGGTGCTGGCTCAGGAAAAACAAAGGTGATAACGTATAAAATTGCATACCTTATTGATGGAGTAGCATACCTTCCTTCTCAGATTCTTGCAGTTACCTTTACAAAAAAAGCAGCTCAAGAGATGAAGGAAAGAACAGAAAGGCTCATTGGTAGAGATATAAAAGACCTTTACATTGGGACATTTCACTCAATTTGTGCAAGGATCCTTAGAAAAGAGATCAAACTGTTAGGATACAGCGAAAATTTTAATATTTTAGATGAGGAAGATTCACAAAATGTTATTAAAGATATTTTAAAAGAGCTCAACATTGACACAAAGTATGTAAACCCATCAACTGTGAAAGATTACATATCGAAGGCGAAAACAAACTTAATAGATGAAAAAGATTTTTCAAAGTACCCTAATGATTACTTTGAAGAAATAGTTGCAAAAGTTTATACGAAATATCAAAAAATACTAAAGGAGAATAATAGTCTTGATTTTGATGATTTAATAATATTTACTATTAACATATTTAAAGAATTTAAAGAAGTCCTCTACTACTATCAAACAAAATTCAAGCATATACTCGTAGATGAGTACCAAGATGTAAACAAAATGCAGTATGAATTCCTTAAACTCCTTTTTACAAAAGTTAGAAAGTTTACTTTAGTAGGCGATGATGACCAGAGTATTTACTCATTTAGAGGTGCAAGCGTAGAGTTTATAGATAAAATTTACGAAGATTTTAAAGAGTTAAAAACAATAAAGCTTGAAAAGAACTATAGATCGCCTCAAGAAATCCTTGATGTTGCAAATAGACTTATTAAATTCAATAAGAGAAGAAGCGAAAAAGAATTATATTCTTCAATCAACAAAGACGATGCAGTTAATTTTTACGAAGGGATAGACGAAATTGATGAAGCTCGTTTTTTAATTAACAAGATTAAGGAGTTAAAAGAAAAAGAAAAAAGAAGTTATAGGGATTTTGCCATACTCTACAGGACAAATTTTCAATCAAGAGTCTTAGAAGAATACCTTATTGGAAATGGCATTCCCTATCAAATAATTGGTGGTCAAAAATTCTATTCAAGAGCTGAGATTAAAGATATCATTGCATATCTTTCCCTTATTAACAATACAGGCGATAATATCAGTTTTAAACGTATTGTGAACACACCTCAAAGACACGTAGGAGAAAAAACTTTTGGCGAAATAAACAAAATTGCTTCAAACAAAAATATACCACTTTTTAAAGCATTAGAGGAATACCTTAAAGAAAAGGAATCAAAACCATTGAAAGACTTTTTGGAGCTAATAAATAGTTTACATTCAAATAAAGACACAACGCCTCTTCCTGCCATAGTTGAAGATATAATATCAAAAACAAGGTATTACGATTATTTAGAAGCAACTTATAAAGAAAACGCAGAAGAGAGAATAGAAAACGTAAAGGAATTTTTAAATATGGTTGCAGGTTTTACAAAAGAAACTGAAGAAGCAACACTTACTAATTTACTTACTCAAATTTCTCTTATTACAAGCATTGATGAAGCAAAGGATGAAGATAGGATAACGCTAATGACACTTCATGCCGCAAAAGGACTTGAATTTCCAGTTGTATTTTTAGTTGGTCTTGAAGAAGGTTTACTACCGCATTTTAGATCGCTTGATAACTCATCGGATATTGAAGAAGAAAGGAGACTCTGCTACGTAGGAATAACCCGCGCCAAAGAAAAGCTATTTATAACTCTTGCTGAAAGACGGACGAAGTTTGGAAATCTCATTCTTACAAAACAATCGAGGTTTATATCAGAAATGCAAATTTTTATGTACAATAAAGAGAACGAAACTAAAAAAGTGGTAAACATTAATAAAGGTGATACTGTAGTGCATAGAATTTGGGGGCTTGGAAAAGTAATTGATATAGTTTACGATGCAGATGTTCCTTATGCGACAATAGAATTCTTAAAAATTGGAATTAAAAACCTTGATTTAAGATACGCACCAATTGAAAGGGTAAAATGAGTTACAATAATTGCTTTGTTTGTGGCAAAAACAACCCAAAGGGACTTAAATTAGATATTAAAAAAGTTGGCGATACAGCAACAGCAGAATTTATACTCGACAACGATTACGAAGGATACCCAAATATCATTCATGGGGGCATTCTTGCCTCAATCCTCGATGATGTTATGGCAAACACTAAATTTCTTGAGGGCTTTATAGTTTACACTATTGAATTAAATATAAAATACCTCAAGTATTGTAAAGTTAGAGAGCCACTCATTGCTGTAGGCTATCCTGTTAGCATAGTTCATAACATACTTATAACAAAAGGGGAGATAAAAGATCCAGAGGGAATTATAAGAGTGGAAGGAAATGGAAAATATCTTATAAAGGGGGCATACAAGTAATGACTGTATTTTTTGTTTGTGTTATCATTGTATGGTTTCTCTCAGGAATAATTACAAATATTCTTCTAAGAAAAGAAAAATTACCACCTCTGTTTAGAGTGCTACTTTTTCTTGAGGGTTTTATAGGTTTATTATTCTATTTGATGTTCAAAGGAGCAGGAAACTAATATGGAAGAAATAACAAAAAGCAACAGAAAAAAGAAAAGATCAGTTTTTAAAGCTTTTATTTTAACTGCAATCTCAACAATTGCAATTGTTGTGATTATTGGAGGTATCCTTTTTGGCATTTACATTAGTAAAGCAAAACAAGAACTTCCAGATATCGAGATGTATTCATTCTCACCAGAACAAGCATCCCAAATTTTTGATTACAAAGGACACCTTATAACAAACGTCTATGCAACAGAAAATAGAATTTACGTTAGTTTAAAAGATATTGCACCAATTGCTGTAAAAGCAGTCCTTGCGCAGGAAGATAAAAGATTCTACGAACACGGGGCATTAGATTACAAAGGTATTGTAAGGGCAATCTTCGTCACAATAACAAGCGGTGGAAAAAGAATAGAAGGAGCAAGCACAATAACACAACAACTTGCAAGAACGATGTTCCTTTCTCTTGAAAGGACTATTGATAGAAAAATAAAGGAAGCTCTTCTTGCAATAGAATTAGAAAAACGATTTACCAAAGACCAGATCCTTGAAATGTATCTCAACCAGATTTATTTTGGATCTGGTGCATACGGCATAGAACAAGCATCGTTAACATACTTTGGAAAACATGCTAAAGACCTTGATCTTGCTGAGTCTGCAATGTTAGCTGGTGTTATACAAGCTCCATCTGAATACAATCCTTACGCAAACTTTGAATACGCAAAACTTGCCCAAAAAGAAGTATTAGACAAAATGTTATCATATGAAATCATCACCAAAGATGAATACAATAAAGCGATAAATGAAGAAATAAAATTATCAAATAAAACAATCGAAAAAGATAATATGGGATATGTTATCGATTACGTAAAAGACTTTGTTGCAAATAAATTTGGAAGAACCATGCTTTACGTAGGTGGCTTGAGGATCTACACGACGGTGATACCAGAGTTGCAGAAGGCAGCAACACAAGCAATTGATGAAGTTCTAACAAAAGCAGAAAAAGATGGAGTGTTTCCTAAAGACAAAAAAGACTCAAAAGGGGTAATCCAACCTCAGGCAGCTCTTACTGCAGTCGATGCAAACACCGGAGCAATACTTGCAATGGTTGGGGGAAGAGATTACGACAACACAAAATTCAATAGGACAGTTGCACTAAAACAACCTGGTTCTTCTTTTAAAATATTTGACTATACTACAGCTATACTTTATGGATCTTTAACTCCTTCGGATATAATTCTATCGGAGGACTACTCAGTTGGCAACTGGACACCTCACGAATGGGAGGGTAAATATTTTGGTTATTTGAGCGTAAGAGAAGCTTTAAACCAATCTTCAAATGTATGCGCTGTAAAAACAGCCTTAAGTGTAGGACTTGATAGAGTAATACTAACTGCAAGGAAGTTTGGTATAACCACACCCCTTCAACCATTCCCCTCTATTGCAATTGGAAGTTTTGAAATAAAACAACTTGAAATGGCAAACGCCTATGCAACTTTAGGAAACGGTGGTATATACCATGAACCTTACATAGTTAGTAAAATTGTCTCTTCAGATGGAAGAATCCTTTACGAGCATAAAGACAATTCATACAGAGCTGTCCCAGAAGATGTTGCATATATAATGAATAATATCTTTAGCTACGTAATGGCACATAAAGTAAATGCCAGAATCACAGGATTACCATCCGGTGGAAAGACAGGTAGCACAGATAACTGGAAAGATGCTTGGTTTGATGGATATACGCCAAATATTTCTGTAAGTGTATGGCTTGGCCCAGATTCAGAAGAAGTAACTTTCCCTGACGTTTTCAATGCAGGTGCAAGATTTCCTGCAATGATATGGAAAAAATTCATGAATACCGCAATGAATTACTTTCCAAAAAATGATTTTCCAAAACCCTCTAACTTGACTTTATTTAACGCATATAACGATACAGGATACCTAACAAAATTACCATCTGATGGGAAAAACATTATTAAATACGCATATCACGATGGCTTTGTTCCACCCTACGATATAAGGGATATAGGATTCGTTACAGTGAGGGTTGTTAAAGACTCAGGCTTACTTGCACCACCAAGTTGTCCTATTGATTTAACCGAGGAAAGGACATATATAAAAGGGACAGAACCAACAGAGTATGACCCACGTTATCCACTGAATACTCAAAACATCATGATACTCACAGATAAAGACAGTTATATAGTTGGTGAACCGATAACAATAACTGTTGATGTAAGCTCATTTGATTTAAACAACAGCAAATTAGAATTAATTGTTGACGGAATACCAGTAACAAATCTCATATCAGATCAATATGGAACATTTAGGTATTCTTTACTTGCTTTAAAGATTGGCACCATAAAAGTTGAGGCATACTTAAGAGATCCATTAGGTAATACTATTGCGTATGGTGCAAAAGAAATTGAAGTAAAACAAACACCATAATAAGGAGATGGCATATGTTAGACCCAAATTTAATAAGATCAAACCCTGAAAAGGTAAAAAAGGGAATTGCAAACAAAGGTGTAGATCCAACATTGGTTGACCAATTCCTTGAGATAGACAAAAAAAGAAGAGAGGTTATTGTAACTGTTGATGACCTAAGGCATAAAAGAAAAGAACTTTCTCAAACAATTGGAAAACTAATAAAAGAATCAAAAAATCCCGAAGAAATTAAAGAAGAGGTAAGAAAAATTGGAGATTTGATAAGTGAAAAAGAAAAAGAACTTGAAGTTCTTAATGAAAAATTTGAAGAAACTCTTCTAAGTATACCTAACTTACCGCATGAATCAGTGCCAGTAGGAAAAGATGAAACAGAAAACGTTGTATTGAGAAAAGAAGGTTCAATTAGAGAATTTAAATTTAAGCCAAAACCTCATTGGGAAATTGGAGAATACCTTGATATTATAGATTTTAAACGGGCGGTAAAGATTTCTGGTTCAAGATTCTATGTGCTAAAAGGTTTAGGAGCAAAACTTGAAAGAGCTCTTATATCTTTTATGATTGACTTCCATGTAGAAAAACACGGATACAAAGAAATTTTCCCGCCTGTGCTTATTAACAGAGCTTCCATGACTGGCACTGGGCAACTTCCAAAATTTGCCGAAGATATGTATAAGATAGAAGGAGAGGATCTCTACCTTGACCCAACAGCAGAAGTGCCCGTAACAAACTTACATAGAGATGAAATTCTTTCGGAAGATGAACTTCCTATAAAATATGTAGCCTACACTCCTTGCTTTAGAAAAGAAGCAGGAGCCGCAGGAAAAGATACTAGAGGAATAATAAGAGTGCACCAATTTAATAAAGTTGAAATGGTAAGATTCACAAAAAATGAAGACTCATATGAACACCTATACGAATTACTTGATAATGCAGAGGATATATTAAGAGCACTAAAACTCCCTTATCAAATCAAGATGATGTGCACAGGAGATTTAGGCTTTACGGCAGCAATGAAGTTTGATCCCGAAGTATACATGGCAGCACAAGAAAAATATGTAGAGATATCTTCTGTAAGTAATTTTGAGGATTTTCAGGCAAGAAGAGCAAATATAAGATACAAAACTAAAACAAATGAGTTAAAATATGTTCATACGCTGAATGGCTCTGGTCTTGCTGTTGGAAGAACGATGGCTGCAATACTTGAGAACTACCAAAATGAAGATGGAAGTGTTTCAGTCCCAGAGGTATTGCAAAAATATATGGGAATTGATAAAATAGTAAAGGCATAAAAAAGCCGGAGGGGTGGCCGAGTGGACGATGGCACCGCACTTGAAATGCGGCAGACGATGAGTCTCGTAGGTTCGAATCCTATCCCCTCCGCCATCTTTGAAAAATGTTTATAAATTCGATAAATGAAATAAAAGAAAAATCAACTTTAGAAGGTTTAATTACACCCATCTACAATGGTCTTAATATTTCAAACGTTGGAAGTCTAATATTAGAAAACTTTCAAATAGCAAATGATTTTGAAAAACTTAAGCCATTTAAAGATTTCACAATTCCTAATAAAAATAAGGTTCTACTTTTACTGGTCGATGCTTTGGGGTATAATCTACTTAACTTTGCACTTAATAACTCAAAAATATCCACGCTAAGGCATATTTTAGATAAGGGTATGTTTACTGTGCTTACCTCAACTTTCCCTTCCACAACCTCCACTGCACTTCCATCAATCTATTCCGTTAGTGATCCTTCAATACATGGAGTAATGGGCTTTAGATTTTATGCAAGAGAATTTGGTGATATAATAAATCCTCTTTTTCAAACCCTATCAGTTAACAAAAACTGTTCCATAAAATATGAACCAAATTGGCTTATCCCCATAAAAACAATCTTTGAAATATTAAAAGATCACGATATCCCCAATTTTTCAATAGTTCGGTCAGATTACCTGCACAGCGCTTTCGATAAAGCAGTATACAGAGGTAGTGAAGAAATTGGTTACTTGACATACTCAGATATGTTAGAACAAGTTAAGAATTTACTTAAACTTGATGTTGCCTTTATAAATGCTTACCTGTGGAGTATAGATGCTTTATCCCATAGGTTTGGTCCATTTTCTCAAGTAGTACTAAATGAATTAGAAATAATTGATGTTCTATTGGGAGAAATCTTAAAAGTAGTTGATAACGATACACTTCTTCTAATTACAGCAGATCACGGACAAATAGATACAACAAACAATGAGATTATAGAATTAGAAAAATTGGAAGAATCTAAAAGTATTATCTTACCAATAACAGACGTTAGAGTCCCTTATATTACATTAAAAGAGAGTGCTTTAAAGAATACACTTAGTGCATTAACAAACATTAAAGTTTTAACAAGAGATGAAGCGTTCAATCTAAACTTATTTGGCAAAAAGAGAATTTTTGAGGAAAGAGTTGGTGATCTTGTAATTGTCATCAAAGACGGGAGTGCAATTTCATACCTTTCAGATAAAAAAGAATTAGAACTAATCGGAAAACACGGAAACCTCACAAGCGATGAAATGCTTGTGCCGTTTATTCTCTATTATAAATAGCAATAATTACCATAGAAGCAATAATAAGAAAAGCCCCTATTATTCCTTTTAAGTTCAAAACTTCTCTAAAAATAATAAAAGAAAATAGATAAGCAAAAACAGGTTCAAGCACAAATATAAGGGACGCTTCGGTTGAATCAATGTATCTTAAAGAAACTGACTCTGCTTGGATTGCTAAGAAGCTTGCAAATATACCAAGAAAGGCAACCGATAAAATCAAAGTTGAATTTAGTAAAACTGGGGGATTGAAAACCATAAAAGGTATTGTAAATAAAAAGGCAATTAAAATCTCAAAAGAAGTTACAAAAAGAGGTTCCATGTTTTTAACTAACAATTCTGTTAAGACTATCTGAAAGGCAAAAGCAACCGCACATAAGATAGTTAATAAATCACCAATATTTAAACTTGCAAGGCTTCTTAGATCAATATTTGACAAAAAAAATAAACCAATTAAAGAAAGGTTTAATGCAATAATATAATGTAATTTTATACGTTCTTTTAAGAAAAACGTTGCAAGTATGGGAGTAAATACAATGTAAAGTCCCGTTATGAAAGCACTTTTAGTAGGCGTAGTGTAGCGTAACCCCACGGTTTGAAATACAAAAGCAATATATAAAGAAAGCCCTAATAAAGAAAGATAAAAAATATTTTTCCAATTTTTTAGGTATTTTCTACCTTTAAATACAATAAAAATACCGATTAAAGAGGCAAATAAGAACCTTAAAAATAGAAGTTGAAATTCACTCAAATATTGAAGAATGTACTTAACAAGAGGGAAAGTTATACCCCAAATGAATGTAGCAATTATTAGAAACATTAACGCCAACACTTTTCTAATTGTCATTGTTTAGATCCCTTTTCAAGTAAGCATTTTTGTTAGCATTAGTGCATTGTCAACTGCATATCCAAAAAAATCGTTATTAAAATAAACATAAACAGAATAACCTTTAGCACTTAATTCCATGATGTAAGATTTCCAAGACTCAAGTTCTTCTTTAGAATAGGAAGACGCATAAAGCTCTTTTGGGCCGTGCAATCTTATATAAACAATATTTGAAGTTTCAGTTTTTAAAAAAGGGTAATCATCGCCATGGGTAATTACAAAAGAGACATTAAACTCTTTTAAAATACTAAAGGTAAAATCATTTAGCCAAGTTTTGTGTCTAAATTCAATTGCAAAAGAACACTCTTTGGGAAGCTTCACAAAAAAATCTTTGAGAAGTTCTGTATTAAACTTTAAAGAAGGCGGTAGTTGAATTAAAATTACTCCTAAATTATCTTTAACGTAAGAAACACTTTCAAAAAATCTATGCAACTCATCTTCAACGTCTTTCAATCTCTTTATGTGAGTGATAATTCTTGACATTTTTAAACTCACTTTAAAGTCTTCTTTTAACTTGCTTTTTAGCAATTTAATTGTGCTGGGCTTTGGCATATGGTAAAAAGTTGAATTCATTTCAACCGTATTAAAAAATTGTTGGTAATACAAAAGAAAGTCTTTACTATTTATTTCTGGAGGATAAAATTTACCTATCCAACCAGAATAAAAATACCCTGAGGTTCCTATGTAAACTCTCTTTTCCATAAAATAAGTCCTGACCTACTAAAATATATATTAAGTTAATTTAAACGATTCTACCTAAAAGTATTATAACACATATTTATTATGAGAGATAAGACAACAAAGAAAAGTTTATTCTGAGGGAGTAAGCCTGCTTCGACATTCCGAGCGAAAGTGAGGAATCTCATCCTTTGAAAGACAAGATCCTTCGTTTCACTCAGGATGACATGACGGAGTCATTCTGACGAGGTGTCGCCTCCTTGGTCATTCTGACGAGCGAACGTAGTGAGTGAGGAAGAATCTTGCCGTTTATTCTTTTTTTGGTTTTCAGGGGAGTTTTGAGGGGGGTGCCCTTTTTACCCCCTCAAATATGAGATCCTTCGCTACCGCTCAGGATGACGGGGAAGAAAGCACTCAGGATGACGGGGAAGAAAGCACTCAGGATGACAGGAAGGGATGGAGGAGCCTTGAGAGGGTGCTGTTTACCCCTCAACTTAATGAAGAATCTCACCATTTGCCGTAAGATACTAATTATCACAAACAAAGTAAATATTATTTCTCATATTCGACCTATTGACAAAATTTTTGAATTTGCTAAAATTTATCATAAATATACAAGGGAGGTACGGTAAAATTAAACTCGCATATTGGCGATAGTTACGTTTTTAGGGATATTTGCTGTAATAACGCTTTTGTCCGTGGGAATATCATTATTGTTTTATGCCTTCCCTCAGAATAGGGTAATAGAAGAAATAGACAAAATAAGATGGATTTCTGGTGTTAATAGATTTCCTAAGAATATTGCTTACATGATACCTGCAATAAGTGGTAGCTTAGAGAAACTTTTCTTTAGAGGGGTTTTGTTAAATGCGTTGCTTAAAGAAGGACTATCTTTTAGTTTATCATTGGCAATAGTTACCGTGTTATTTGTATACGGTCAGATAACACTTACAAATACAAAAATCCAGGTGCTTGTCATGGCAATATCTAGCATTATAATTTCAATAGTAGGAGGTCTGTTGTTTGTTGCAACAGGAAGTATTGTGCCTCCAATAATTATCCATGTCTCTTCTGCGGGATTTTTTGCTCAACCTTTTAAGGAAAGGACGGTGAAATATCAATGAGTTTCGTTGTAGAAGTGAAAAATCTTACAAAAACTTATGGAAGCAAAAAAGCTGTTGACAACATTTCCTTTAGTATTATGGAAGGAGAAATTTTTGGAATAGTAGGACCTAATGGAGCTGGTAAAACAACAACCCTTGAGTGTATTGAAGGATTAAGAACACCTGATGCAGGAAGTATTAGAGTTTTGGATTTCAATCCACTTACAGATAGAAGAAAAATGTACGAATACATTGGCGTTCAGCTTCAGGAGACTTCTTATCCAGATAGATTGAAGGTATGGGAGATATGTAGATTGTTCTCTTCGTTCTATAAAAATCCGATTCCCTATAAAGAACTATTGCACACATTTGAACTTGATGATAAGGCAAATAACTACATTACAAAGCTTTCTGGCGGAGAAAAACAAAAGCTTTCTATCGTTCTTTCTTTAATCCCAAACCCCAAAATCGTCTTTTTGGATGAATTGACAACAGGTCTTGATCCAGCTGCAAGACGTAATATGTGGAAATATATAGAAAAGTTAAGGGAAAAAGGGATAACTGTATGTCTAACAAGTCATTATATGGAAGAAGTGGAATATCTATGCGATAGGGTTGCTATTATCAATCAAGGGAAAATTGTTGCAATGGATAGTGTAAACAATCTTATTAAGTCTTTTGGTTCAGCTACAGAGATAGTTTTTACTTCCGAAAGGGTTGATTTTGAAAAATTAGAGAAATTGAAAAATGTAAAGAAAGTGGAAAAGCATAACGGTGAAGTACATGTATTAGGAGAAGGAAACAATATTTTGTCTGAGGTTATAGATTTTCTACAGAAAGAAGGGATAAAATACAGTGACCTCAGAGTAAAGAGCAGTGGATTAGAAGATGTATTCTTAAAATTAACTGGTAGTGAGTTTGAAAAGGAGGATTAGCATGAGGGCAATGCTTGAAATTATAGAAGTGGAATTTAAGATGTTTTTAAGGTTATTTGTTGCTGTATCTTTTACTCTTCTTTTTCCAGTGCTGCTGCTTCTTGTGTTTGGAGGAATTTACGGAAATACTCCTACAAAGCTCTTTGGAGGCCATGGAACTGTAGATGTGTTCTTTCCAGCTTATACAGTTATGATAATTGCTGTAACAGGTATTATGACCCTTCCCATTTCTGTGTGCGAGTACAGGGAACGGAAAATCTTAAAGCGATACAAGGCTACCCCTATAACTCCGTGGCATGTTTTTGTATCCCAAATTGTAGTAAATGTTGTTATGACAGCATTGGGGATAGTTTTACTGTTCATAGTTGGAAAAATTGTTTTTAATCTGCAATTTTTGGGAGCCTTCTTTCCGTCAATAGTAGCATTTTTTATATCGCTTATAAGTGTGTTCTCTTTGGGTATTTTGATTGCAAGTGTTTCTTCTAACACGAAAACGGCAGATGTAATAGCAAATCTTGTATATTTTCCTATGATATTTTTAACCGGTGCAACCGTACCTATAGAAGTATTACCTAAGTTAATGGTTACAATATCTAAATTTATACCTCTTACATATGCAGTAAATCTATTGAAAGGAGTATGGCTCGGGGGAAAATTCTTAAATTATACAAAAGATATAACGATTTTGATTAGCATAACGATAGCAAGTTTATTGATATCAGCTTTTACATTTAAGTGGGAGTAGGAATTATTTCTTTTGTGCTAATCCCATAATTGGGTGACTCCTCAAAGTTAGGGTATAATACCCTAAAATACATTTGAAAGGAGGAATCACCCGTAAGTTTTCAAATCACAAATAGCCTGATTAATGTGGCTACGGATGATAGAGATATATTTACTCTCTTTGGTCCATTGAGACTTGCTTATAAGTTATAAAGGAGAGGATCTTTTTCCTGACTTTATCAGTTAACCCCAACCCAACCATCATAAAACCTAAACTCCACTTTTAATGTCTATGGAATTAATAATCTTTAAAATTTCTTCACCTGCTTTAAAGCTATTTTCATCTGGTATGGGATGCCGACACTCCATACCTGTAAATATCTATCAATAACTGATAGAGTATCTACAAGCACAAGCAGTCGTCCTCTCTTTTAGAGACTTATTGCTTCGGATATTACACAATAAGTTGTGTAACTCTCCTGCACTTTTAAGCTTTATTGGATTATTAAGCTTCCAAAGGTTATCTTTTAACCAAGTGAAGCTTTTGTCTGTAGCCAATTTAATGTGATTTACAGCTCCATTTAAGTCTGCATTGAATACTTTATTTAGCAGTGTGTCTTTAAATAATCCTCTTTTAATTCTTTTACCATTGTAGGTAGATTCCTCTCGGCTTCTTTCAATTACGCCATTAGAGTATGCCTGCATCTTAAGAACATCTGAGCTAATACAAGATACCTCTGATGTATAGGATTCATCTACTTTGATAACCTTTATACCTACCTCACAGCACTTTTCTTCTATGTATTGCAATAGCTTTATGAATGGTATCTGGATAAAACTTTGTTTAACTTGCTTACTCAAATTGCATTTCCCATTGTTTTTAAGCTCTGCTAGTTTCGATGAGATTACCAAGTCAGTTACACCATGCAGTTGCAAATACTCTACAATCTTTCTTGATAACTTATGAAAGTTGCTTTTAAAATACTCATTTCGTTTCTGAGTAAGGTATGTTTTGAATTTCTTTAGATACATTCCCAAACCATTCCATTTTACAGCATATCTTGTGCCTGTTTTTGTGGTTTTAAATTCTATTGCTTCCTTAGCAATAGCTTCATCTAATTTTGAGATGAGCTTATTGTATCGGTAATTGAAATACTTGTAATTGGCACCATCAATTAAAAGAGATGATGTTTCTCTATCGTCTATAAATAAGGACACCAAATTCTTAAGTCCTATATCCAAACCTGCATATTTTTGCGGTTTAAGATCATCTTTTAAAGTGTTATTTAACTCATAAGAAAACTGAAGGTATATTTCATTGTTTTGATACTTGACATTAGCTAATTTAACGTTTTTAAAAACCTCTGTATCTTTACCAATATAGAAGTATCTCATCTTTGAAGATAAGTTTATACCAATTAGGTGTTGTTTCTCAAGCTTTCTAAGGCTTATACTTGTATAGCTATCAAGTGGAATTGAGTATTGGTTCATTTTAGATAACTTTTTTGGTGATGGTAATTTTGGTAAGCCTCTATATTTATCTAGATTTCTCTTATAGTCTTTTAAGGCTATAAAGTAGTTGTAAAAATCTTTTTTAAGCCTCTTTATAACTAAAG
>JAINCR010000073.1 GCA_036574215.1 Caldisericaceae bacterium | reverse complement strand
TTCGGCTTCGCCTCAGAATGACCTTTGCACGATCCAATTCTTTGGGAGAGTATCAAGGAGGTGAACCCTCCTTGAGTATGAAACGGCATGATTCTTCCTTGCTTACTATGTTTGCTCACTTGACTTTGTTAAGGAGAATATTGCAGTATGACACCATGGAGGCAAAAGTCACCTTGTAAGAATTACACCGAGTTTTGCTGTTCTACCAATACCGAAATGTATATACCTATCAAAATAAGTATTGCACCAGTTATCTCAAACACAGTTGGCACTTCTTTAAGAATAAAAAAGGCACCAATTGTTGCAATAACAGGCTCTCCAAGAATAGTTACAGCAATAAAAGATGGATCAAGATACCTTAAAGAATAATTATATGCTGTATGTCCAATAACTTGTGGAATTAAGGCTACAAGAAAAAACATTAAGTAAGTATATCTTGAATAATTAAAAAGGTTTTCTTTTGTAATTAAGGAAACTAAAATAAGGAGTAAAGAAGTCAATAAGTATGTGAAAAAAATATAAGGGATAAGTTCAGCTTTTTCTCTTACCCTTTTTCCAAATGTAAAATAAAGAGAGTATGCGACTGCACCAAGCAAGGCAAGGACGTTACCCAAAAGGCTACCTTTACCTATAGCATTTTTTGAAGAAAGTGCAATAAGAAAACTTCCAGATATTGCAATTACAATACCTAAAATGAGTTTCTTTTTAATCCGTTCTTTGAAGAAAATGTAAGAGAATATAGGCACAAAAATTGGGTTTGTTGTTACAAGCACAGTAGAACTTGCAACTGTTGTATATTTAAGCGAGGTAATCCACAAAGTAAAATGCGCTGCCAAAAATATGGAAATATGAATGAATTTTGCAATCTCTTTTAAGCGAAACTTGTTTTTGTATGTAAAATAGATTGGAGCAATTATAAGACTACTAATAGAAACTCTATAAGTTGCAATTACAATTGGTGGAGCATCGGTTAATCTAATAAGAATTGAGGAAACACCAATTGCAAAAACTCCAATCGTAAGCACCAGCAATACTTTTGACTTATTTTCCATCCTCACATTATACAAAAATAAATTTGTTAATTAAAGTTAGATCCTATAAGCAAAACCATTAAGTAAAAGTAAATCTTGACAGGACCTCTAATTTTGGTATATATAAAAATGAAAAAAGATTTTCAATTTACTTAATTAAAAGGGATGTAAAAAGGTTAAAAACCCATGGCAAACGTAAAAATAAAAGTATACACCGTAAAAAGAGAAACTTTCGAAAACGAATCCATTGAAGTTGAAGGCGAAACTCTCATTGAAGCAATTAAAAATTTTATTAAAATCTATCCGCAATTAAGAGAAGAACTCCTTGAAAACGACCAAAAAATAAAAAGTGATTACGTATTCCTTGTAAATGGAAGAAACGTTGAAGTTTTAGAAAAAGAAAATACCAAACTCAAAGACGGGGATAAAATTTCCATATTTCCTCCTATAACAGGTGGATAAAGCAAATTAATTGTGCCTTCTTCTTATAAGCACAAAAAAGAAAGGTGCACCGATTATACCAGTTAAAATTCCAATAGGAATCTCTACTGGGAAAACTATTCTTGAAAGAGTATCAATGAGAAGTAAAAATCCACTTCCAAAGAATATCGAAAGAACTAAAACTTTACTATTGTCATAACCTACAAGGAATCTCACTGTGTGGGGAATTATAAGCCCGACCCAACCGATAACTCCTGCAAAAGAAACAACAAGTGCAGATTGAAGAGTAGTTATAAATATAAGGACTCTCTTTAGAAGTCGGGGGTTTTCTCCAAGAGAGATTGCTTCTTCATCTCCAAAAGATAAAATGTTTAATTTCCAACCAAATAAGGCTAAAACAACTAAGAGTAAAACTAAAATTGGAGCAATAATAACAATATCTTTAAGTGTAATCTGTGATAGACTACCCATTAACCAAAACACTATTGAAGGAAGTTTTGTATAAGGGTCTGCTACATACTTTAAAAAAGAAGTAAACGATTGGAATAAACTACCAACAACAAAACCCGAAAGCACTAAAGAGATACTTTCACTCTTTGCTCTTGAAATTGTAAGAGTTAAAATAACTGCAATAATACCAAAAATAAAGGCAAGCCCTTCAATTAAAAAAATATTTGATGAGAGGAGTATTCCAAGCGCTGCACCAAAACCTGCACCAGATGAAACGCCAAGTATATAAGATGAGACAAGGGGATTATTGAACATACCTTGGTAAACTGCACCTGTTTGAGATAGGGTAGCACCATATAAAATAGCTGCCATAATACGCGGTAATCTTACATCTATTAGCACCGCTCTATCAATAGAAGTAAGATTCTTAAAAAATAGAATGTTTTTGATATCAATCTTGTATCTACCCAAACTCATTGAAAGTAAAATAAAGACAATGTTAAAAATGACTGAAACTACTAACACAAGATAAAACTTTCTATTTTGCGAAGATAAAAACTTTTCCATCAATTTCTACTCTTTCTACATCAATACCATAAACTTTTCTTAGGTTTTCTTCGTTAATCACTTCGGAAGGCTCACCAATACCTACAATCTCTCCTTTTTTTAGAAGGGCAACTCTATCGCCTATATGGAGTGCTTCGTTTGGATCGTGAAGTGTAATTATGAAAGTAATGTGTCTTTTGTCTCTTAGCTCCATGATTTTATTTAAAATGAGATTGCTGTTTTTAAAATCAAGAAAGGCAGTTGGTTCATCAAGAAGTAAAATTTTTGCTTCCTGCGCTAAGGCTCTTGCTATAAGCACAAGCCTCAGTTCTCCACCTGAAATGTTTGTGTAAGGTCTTTCTTTAAGATGGAGTATCGAAAGTTCTTCTAAAACTGTTAAAGCAATCTCTAAATCTTTTTTACTTGGTATGAGAGTTTCAAGTTGTGGATTTCTTCCCGAAAGCACTATATCAAGAACGGTGTAAGGAAAAGTCTGCTTGTGAATCTGCGGAACCGATGCAACAATACGGGCAAGTTCAGAAATAAAGTATTTATTAATGTCTTTACCAAGTATGCTAACTTCGCCAAATTTAGGCTTTAGTATCTTAGAAAGTATTTTAAGTAGTGTTGTTTTACCACTTCCATTAGGTCCAAGGAGGACGAGAATCTCATCCTCCTTTACCTCTATATCTAGACCTTTGAGTACTTCTGTATCAAAATATCCAAACTGTAGATTAGAAATTTTTATCATTTTACGGGAAAATGTAATTTAAATCGGCATCGGTTAAATTGTAATTAAAAATCTTACTATAAAACTCCTTTGCTTCTTTTTTCATGTCAAAATTTACACTGTTCCCATAAAGCACATTTGAGAGCCACATAATACCAAGGACAACTTCAGGCTCTGGAAGATCGTAAGAGCCTAAAAACTGCGGCATCTTGTAGACATTTTTGTTTTTTACCGCATTAACACCTCTTAAAACACTATTTGAAAAGATGCTTTCAACAGAATCAGTTGAATAAGGAGCAAGAATAATATAGTCAGGATTAAACGAAAGGATCTGTTCTATTGAAACGTCAATTTTACCACCTTTAATATCTTTAGTTACACTTATACCTGAAGCTCTCTCTATCATATCATTCTGCATAAGAGATGCGCCTGCCGATTGCGTTAAACGTCCTAATGCAAAATAAACAGTTTTTTTCTTTTGAATTGAATCTGTTTTAGATTTGATGAAAGCAAGTTTTGAGTCAAGATAAATCAATGTATCGGTTGCTTCTTTTGTCTTACCTAAAATTGTGCCAAGAAATTGAATTGATTTAAGCATAGTGCGAGTATCTTCAATAGATAGAAGCGCAATAGGAATACCTACTTCTTCTAACTTTTGAACTGGAGTCCCCGAAGAAGAGATAACGATATCAGGCTTTAAAGAAAGAATTGTCTCAACGTTAGGATTTTTAAAATTACTTCCATCTTTTAACTTTGATAAATTAGGAAAAACTTTCTCAAAGTTTGTTTTATTGATTACTTTTGCTGAAGTTGGTATTGCAATGAGCTTGTCTTGCATCTTTAATGGGAAAACAAAGAGGGTTACCATGGGGTTAAGAGAAACAATTTTGTTTATTTTAACTGGCACTTTTATTTTACGACCTGTTGTATCAAAAACTTCCACAAGTTGCTTTTGAATCTCGATAGAAAACTCATTTAAAACAGTTCCGTTTAGAAGGTTTGCTAAATCCTTAAGAGAGATAAAACTCCTACCATTTTTAAGGATCAAAGGTAAAATTTTAACTTCTTTTTTATTAATATAGGCATAATTAGAGTTTACTTTAAGATTTACATTAAGATCATTTAAAATGATTGATATAGATTTTTCTTTTCCGTTCCAAGAGATTGAACCGCCTACCTCCTCAATAACATTTCTTAGAGGCACAAAAAGGGTGTTGTTTTGCGTAAAAGTTTCTCCGTAGAGTAATTTTGCTATGTTATCCACATTGAACTTATTTGAATTTTCAGTGAAAACGAAGGTTGCAACTGGAACATAGCTAGATGCATTAACTTGATTGGTAGGTACACTTACAAGCAAAAACACAACAATCAAAAACATTGAAAGTATTTTTTTCATTTTTACCTCCCTTAAAATTTTTGTTTCCTTAAAACAACATAATCGAGGAACTTCTTAAAGTTATGCAGTTTTCCTCCCTGTGAGACTGCGTTAATTACAAAATCATTGTCTTTAACATAAGAGGCACCAACAACATCTACCCCATAATCGAAGAGAACTTCACTTGGAGGAGTAGATGGCCCAAATACTATCGTACGTGCATTCCTTTTAACTGATAATAAGGCTTCAATGCTTTTGTTTGCAAGAGTTGAGCCAGTAATTGCAAGTATGTCTGCTTCTGGAATTAAATAGTAAAATGCAGTATCAATTGTGTCTCCCTCTTTTGGGTTTCTTTCAAGAACGATTAATTCTTTTGCTTTTGTGCGTATCTTATCAAGGCCACAGAAATGACCTACAAAAACCACCTTCTTACCGTAAGCAATACTTTCAATATAATCAAGGATGTTAAATATTTCGTATGAATCCTTAAAGGGAATTAAAGAGTTAAGAGTCGCAAGTCCAATAGAAACTTTTGTAAGATTAAAAGTGTAAAGGTAGTTTAGTATCTCTTTTGCACTTTTACTAATTAAATAACCTGCATCTTCAACTTCATCGTAAAAAGAGGAATAGGCAAGTGATAAGCCAACATTTTTTGTTTTTACTGCAGTCCATACATTAGAAAGTCTTACATCTAAAATTTTTTCATCACTAAAATCTTTAACGCTTTCTACGAGATCCTCGTATAAACCCATATCTCCTCCAAAATTTTTTTAGCTAAAGAATTCCTATTTTCTTTAGATACTTGAAAAACTAAGTCTGCTATAGATAAAGCTTCTTTCAAAAATTCGTTTAGTTCCTCTTTAACAACATAAAGCACAAATTTCTTGCTTTTTAATACCTCAAAAACCTTGTTTTTAAAGTTGGTTGCGTCTTTCTCAAGAAAACCTAACTCATCCATTAAGATAACTTTACCTTTTTCTAATGCAACGTTTAAGGCATTTACACCAATTGTTTCAAACGAGGCGGTAACAGGCTTTATAACAAAATTTTCCTCAAAGACACCTATCGATGCTCTTTCGAAGGTGTATAGATTAACGATTTCAAAAGAATGCAAAGTATCGTTTTTTATTACAGGAAGTGTTCTAAAGCCAAGAGGTTTTTCACCAAGGTATGTTAGAAGTGTATTTACAATAGTTGATTTTCCAATTCCTATTGGGCCTGTAATAGCAATTTTAACTTCTGGTAGGTCATGTAGCATTTTCATGGTAAATTTATTATACATTTTTTTGACAAAAAGTCAAGAAAAGTTTAATAGTGTAATGATAATTCTGGGTGATTTTTTTAGCCATTTTTAGATAAAGCCCTACCATTATTAGGAAGGCGTAAAGCCCTTACTTCGTCATTCTGATAGCTAGCAAGGAATCTTTT
>JAINCR010000072.1 GCA_036574215.1 Caldisericaceae bacterium | reverse complement strand
AATCCAAAGACAAATTCTGCAGTGGTTATTATTAAGTTCATCAAAATTGTAACAAGAACTCTAATCTGAACATCTTTATGATTTTCTTCTAAACCATGAGTATGATTATGACTCATTATTTCACCTCTTAATTATCATATTATAGCATTATATTGCAGAAATTCAATTTTTTATTAAAGTTCTTTTTAATTTTATTCATTTTAAGAGCCTTTTTGCCAACCTAAGCAGTTTTTCTTATCTCCCAAGCCTTCCACGTCATCCTGAGGAGCGGTAGAGACGAAGGATCTCGAAATTAAAGGGAACACTCCCCCAAGGCTCCCCCATCCTTCCTTGTCATCCTAAGTGTAAGCGAAGGATCCTGATGTTTTGGGGGAGCATCGAGGGGGACTTTCCACCCCCTCGAATATAAGATTCTTCCTCGGCAAAAGTCGCCTCGTTAGAATGACCCCCATCATATCATACTGATTCCCTTTTTCCTGTCATCCTGAGTACGTTCGCTTCGCTCAGTGTAAACTTTAGTGAAGGATCTCATATTTGAGGGGTTAAAAGGCACCCCTCTCAAGACTCCCCCTGAAAGCATAAACGGATGAGATTCTTCGCTAACGCTCAGAATGACACATTGCAGTCATCCTGCGCTCTTCTCCTTGACGAAGTCAAGTGGAGTGATAGCAACGAAGGATATCATACTTTTGGGGGAGTATCGAGGGAAACTTTCTACTCTCCTCAAGAAAGGGTGCTATTTTACTTTTTTTTAGGTGATTTTTCGACAGGGTTTTTATTCTATACAGTGAAGAGATCTCTTCAAATTTTAAGAAGGAGGAAACTATGACAGTATTAGAGGAAAATGGAATTTTAGACATCATTGTAGAGAGTAATGGCAAAAAAAGGAGAGAAAGTGTTACAGGAATAAAACCTACCGTAACTGATGCCGATTTATATGAAATCGCAACATCTATTGCAAACCTTCTTGCTGAACCTGTTGCTCTTATTAGAAGAAGAATCTCAAAGACTTATACTGCATAAGGAGGTAAATAATGGCTAACACAAGCACAAAGGTAGTTAGACTTGTTTTTAAAACAGAAAATGGGAAAACCTACGCAATGGAGTTTAGTAATCCAAAAGATGGTATAACTACTGCCGAACTACAAGCACTTGGCAACCTCGTTGTTAGTAAAAATGCCATCTTAACTAAAAATGGAAACCTCGTTGAATTTGTTGATGGTGGAATTGTTGAAAGGAACTTTACAGACCTTATTCCATAGTTGAATTGCTTGACTCAGGCCAAAAAGCCTGAGTCAACTTTTTGGAGGAGATATATGGACGAAATTATAACAATTATCCAAAATGTGGGGTTTCCCATGGCTATTGCAACATATTTACTATTTGTTTTTGGTGCAAAAATTGATAGATTAAGCGATGCTGTAGAAAAGTTAGCAGGTTTAATTGATGAAATTGGAAAAGAAAAATGAGAAATATAAAGTATATAATTTTACACCATTCGGCAACTGAAGCTCCAGGTGATGGAAGTGCTGTTGCCGATGCAATTATGCTTAACCACAGAAAAAAGTGGCAAGTATCTTTTCCAAACTATGTTTGCGACTACCACTATATGATAGGACAAACTGGAAAGATCTTTAAAGGACAACCTGAAGAATTGCCCTCTTGGCATGCAACAAATTATAAGGTAAATTTAGAAAGTTTAGGAGTTTGCTTTCTTGGAAATTTTGAAGTAAGTTTAATGAGTAAAGAGCAATTTAATGCAGGTGTAAAACTCTTAAAAGAACTTGTTTTAAAATACGGCATTAAAAGTGAAAATGTTTTGAG
>JAINCR010000071.1 GCA_036574215.1 Caldisericaceae bacterium | reverse complement strand
TTTATCCATAAAAGTAAGATAAAAATTTGCAGTTAACTAATTAAACAGCCGCTATACAATATTAAGGAAAATCCAATATTCTATTTATAATCCTCTTTTTTTCTTTAACTCCATAAGTTGCGTAAGTTTGTCGTCAGGTATATGTTTTGGACCACCAAGAAGTTGAGCAACGGTAAGCATCTTACAGATATTCTCAAGTTCTTCCATTCTTCTAAAGGCTCTCTCCAAATCTTCGCCAACTGTTAAAGCACCATGATTAGCAAGAAGTAAAGCGTTGTGGTCTTTTACCAATCTTCCAATGTTTTCAGCAAGATCCATAGAGGCAGTTAATTCATACGGGACAACAGGCACATCTCCTAAAATTAAAGACGATTCTTCATGGATATTTATAGGAATAGGATAGTGCGCGATAGCAAACCCCGTTGCAAAAGGTGGATGAGCATGGATGATCGCATTTACATCTTCCCTTACCTTGTAAATCTTGATGTGGAATAACATTTCTGAAGTTGGTTTACGCTCACCCTCAATAATCTCTCCTGAAAAATTAATAACGAGGATATCCGAATATTCAAGTAGGTCTTTTGGCACACCTGTAGGAGTTATGTAAATGTAATCACCATCTCTTACAGAAAAATTACCTCCATAACTACCATTTAATTCATGTTCATAAAGTCTTTTACCAATTAGTGCAATATCTTCTTTTATTTGCCTCTTCATTTTACCTTCCTTACTTTTATGGAAATATTATACCAAAATTTATTTTTTTGATAAAATTTAAAAATTGGGAGGACAAAATGATTATAACAATAGATGTTGGAAATACAAACATAGTGTTCGGTTTTTTTGAGAATCATTCCCTCAAAGAAACCTTAAGGTTAGCTACTGATAGCGGGAGAACATCTGATGAATACCGCCTCATAATATCACAGTTCATTAACGAAGAAAAACTCAACAAAGATATCGAAGCTTTTTCAATTTCATCAGTTGTGCCACCGCTCGTTCCGGTCTTTAGGGCTGTTTCAAGAAAAATGTGTAAAAAAGACCCTTTGATAGTGTCTTCTGAACTTCCTATTGATATAAAGTTTGACGTTGACGCGCCAAAACTTGTTGGCGCAGATAGAATCTGTAATATTTTTGAAGGTAGTAAAACTTTTCCTAATGAAAATGTTATTGTAGTAGATTTTGGCACTGCAACAACTTTCTCTGTAATAACAAAAGACAGAAGATTTATTGGGGGACCAATAACAATCGGGATCCTACCTGCTTCAATAGAACTATTTAGAAGAACAGCGCAACTACCAAGAATTGAGCTAAAGCAGCCAAAATCTTTTATCGGCAAAAATACTGTAGAAGAAATGCAATCGGGCATAATAAACGGATTTGGTGGAATGGTTGATAGAATGGTAGAACTAATAGAAACAGAACTAAACGAACCTGCTGTAGTTATAGCAACTGGTGGAATATCCCATTTAATGCAAGGCATATCTAAGAGAATAAATATTTACGACCAGATGCTTACAACAAAAGGGCTATTTAGTATATATGAATTTGTTACCAACAATCTATAAACTACTTTAGAAATTAGTTTTCCTTATCTTCAGTTTTTGAAGAGCAAGTTTTTAACTTTTTTATGGAAATTAGTAAAATTAATATCCAAGAAAAAGAAAAATTAGATATAATTATAAGACACTTAGAAGTAGAAAATTAAATTTTGTAGATAAACTAATGGACAATGCATAGGAGGAAATTATGCAAGAAGATACAATGGATGGTAAAATTCAAATTTCGAAGAAAGGTTACGAAGAACTAAAGAAAGAACTCGAAGAAAGAAGAACAACTAAAAGACAAGAAATTTCAGAAAGGATAAAACAGGCAATTACTTTTGGTGATCTTTCTGAAAATTCAGAATACGATGCAGCAAAGCAAGAACAAGCTTTTAATGAAAGTAGAATTGCTGAACTTGAGGCAATCCTTTCTAAAGCAGAAATAATCGATGAAGATTCTGTGGAAACTAGTAAAGTTAATATTGGTTGCAAAGTTGAAATTAAAAACATGGAAACTGGTAAAGTTTATACTTACTATATCGTAGGTCCTACCGAGTCAGACCCAGATAACGGAAGAATTTCGTCAACTTCTCCTGTAGGAAGTGGTTTATTGGGGCATAAAGTAAATGAAATCGTTGAAATAAAAATACCTAAAGGAATAGTTCGCTATAAAATTTTAAAAATATTAAAGGGAGATTAGGATGGAACTTCCAAATTTAAATGAAGTAGAAGCTAAAAGGCTTGAACTTGTTAATTACCTTAAAGCTACTGGTATTGACCCTTATGGAAAAAGATCCGTTACTAAATACAATAATCTTTATCTAAAAGAGCATTTCGAAGAATTACAAAATGTCGAAGTAGAAACAAAAGGAAGGATCATTGCAATAAGAGGCCATGGAAAGGCAAGCTTTATTACCATTAGAGATTTTTACGGTGATATCCAACTTTACTTCAGATTAGACAATTTAGGAGAAGAAAAATATAACTTTTTCAAAAAAGCAATTGATATAGGAGATTTCATTGGTGTAAAAGGAATCTTATTTAAAACCCATACAGGAGAAATAACAATAGAAGTTAAAGACTTTACATTATTGACAAAAGCCATAAAGGTATTGCCCGAAAAATACCACGGACTAAAAGACCCTGAACTTAGATACAGAAGAAGATATTTAGACCTCATTGCGAATAGAAGCGTCCTTGAATTGTTTGTAAAAAGAAGCAAAATTATCAAAAAAATAAGAGATATTTTTGACAGAGAAGGCTTTTTAGAAGTAGAAACACCAATGCTTCAGCCAATAGCAGGTGGTGCTTCTGCAAGACCTTTTGTAACTTATTACAATGCCCTCGACCAAGAGATGTATTTAAGAATAGCCCCAGAACTTTACCTAAAAAGACTAATTGTAGGTGGTTTTGAAAAAGTTTATGAAATCAACAGAAATTTTAGAAACGAAGGTATTTCAACCAGACATAACCCTGAATTTACAATGCTTGAGGCGTATTGGGCTTATGCAGATTATACCGACGTAATGGACCTTGTTGAACGAACGCTTTACGAAACTGCAGTTTATGTAAACAACTCTCCTAAAACAAATTTTATGGGTTATGAAGTTGATTTCACTCCGCCATTTAGAAGAATAAAATACACCGATGCACTAAAAGAATTTGCAGGAGTAACTCTTGAAGAATTAAGAAATCTATCAACGGCAAAAGAAATTTTGAATAAACTTGAAATTAAAATGGACAAACCAGAAACTTCCGCAAATATCATAAATGAAGTCTTTGATAAAAAAGTTGAAAAAAACTTTATCCAACCAACATTCGTTTATGAATTCCCAATTGAAATTTCTCCTCTTGCAAAAAGGACCCCAAACGATCCACATCTTACGGACAGATTTGAGCTCTTTATTGGAGGGTTAGAAATTGCTAATGCCTTCTCGGAATTAAACGACCCTCAAGACCAATACGAACGCTTCTATGAACAGATGGAAGCAAAGAAAAAAGGGGACGTAGAAGCTCAGGAAATGGATATTGATTACGTAGAGGCTATGGAATACGGCTTACCTCCAACAGGAGGTCTTGGGATCGGCATAGACAGACTTGTAATGATTATCACAGGTCAAGATTCAATAAGAGAAGTTATTTTATTCCCTCAACTTAAAAAGAAAGAAGTTAATGAAAGAAAAGAAGAAGAGTGAAGATTATATCTGCTCTGTGTGCGGATACAAATCCCCTATAAAATTAGGACGATGCCCTGAGTGTGGAAGTTGGAATTCTTTTGTTAAAATTGAAAATAATATTCCACATAACTCCGAAACAAATATTTCTACATTAGAAGAGAGTAAAACTGATCTTTTCGAACGCATAAAAACAGGCATAGAGGAATTTGACAGAGTTCTTGGCGGTGGTATAGTAAAAGGATCTGTAATTCTCATAGGAGGAGAACCTGGGATAGGTAAATCAACGCTTATCCTTAAAGTCCTTGATGCAGTTTCCAAAGATAAAAATGTTTTGTATGTTTCTGGCGAAGAATCTTCAACTCAAATTTCAATGAGAGCAGACCGATTGAAAATACAAAATAAGAACATCGAACTTCTTACAGAATACGATTTAGATATCATAAAAGAAATTACTCTCTCAAGAAAACCTAAATTGCTTGTCATTGACTCAATTCAAACAATGTATACCAAAAATATTGAAGGTGCCCAAGGAAACATTAACCAAGTTAAAGAATGCACGCGTATTCTTATTGAGATTGCAAAAAAGCATAACATTCCCGTAATACTCATAGGACACGTTACAAAAGAAGGAAATCTTGCAGGACCAAAAACGATAGAGCACATGGTTGATGGTGTATTCTACCTTGACGGCTCTAGAAACGATATTACAAGGATGCTTAGAGCAGTAAAAAATAGGTTTGGCACAACAAATGAAGTTGGATTTTTTGAAATGAGCGAAGAAGGACTAATAGAAATTAAAAACCCTTCTCTTGAATTTATATCAGATTCAACGCTTAAAGAAGGCTCTGTAGTAAGCGCCTCTCTTGAGGGGACTCTGCCTATATTTTTTGAAGTTCAAGCACTTGTAACACCTACGATTTTCCCCATTCCAAGAAGGGTTGCAACGGGCATAGATTACAATAGACTGATGCTACTTATTGCAATCCTTGAAAAGAGGCTTAAAGTGAGATTAGGAACATTCGATATCTATGTAAATATTGTAGGAGGCTTAAAACCCGATGACAGAGCAAATGATCTTGCGTTTTCACTTGCTATACTTTCCTCATTCTTTGAAAAAAAATTAGGAGAATTACTTGTCGTGTTGGGAGAATTAGGCCTTTCTGGAGAGGTAAGGCCAACCGTAGGAGTTGAAAGAATTGTAAAACAGGGAATAAATTTAGGCTTTAAAAACTTTATAATTCCAAAATTCTTTGAAAACAAAATCAAAAAACAGAATGGTATAAATATTTATTTTGTCTCAAGCATAGGAGAAGCTAAGGAGATTATCTTTTAATGGAAGGAAGTGCAATAGTAGTTGCTGCAGGAAAATCAACAAGAGCAAACTACATCGATAAGAATTTCTTAAAGATACACAACAAGTTTATTGTAGAGTATTCAATTGAAATTTTTGAAAGTATCGAAGAAATAAAAGAAATTATCCTTGTATTAAACGACAATAACTATACTTTTGGAGAAGAATTGAAAGAAAAATACAAAAAACTTATTTTAACCAAAGGTGGTTCTTATCGGGCAGAATCAGTAAAAAACGGCGTAATGGCAGCTAAATATAAAAATTTACTCATCCACGATGGAGCAAGGCCATTTATTACAAAAGAATTAGTTAAAAAAGTTTTAGAGAGTTTAGAAAATTTCCCGTGCGTTGTTCCTATTATACCTGTAAGACAAACGATAAAAGAAGTTGAAGATGGTTTTGTTTGCAAAACTCTTGATAGAAACAAACTCTTTGAAGTGCAAACACCTGAAGGCTTTTATAGAGACGACCTTATATCTCTATACAAAACATTTGAAATAAACGAGGAAATATTTGATGAATCAATACTTTTTGAGAAAAAAGGAATCAAAATAAAAACAATCCACGGAATATTTGAAAACATTAAATTAACAACACCATTCGATTTAATGTTGGCGGAGGTGATCTTATTAAAATGGAAACAAGAGTTGGCTTAGGTTATGACTCCCACAGATTTGAAAAAGGAAGAAAACTTTTTCTTGGGGGCGTTGAAATACCAAGCGAATACGGTTTACAAAGTAACACAGACGGAGATATTTTAATTCATGCCCTAATAGATGCACTACTTGGTGCAATTGCATTCAAAGATATAGGTAGGCTATTTCCTGAAGAAAGTGATGATTTTAAAAACAAAAGAAGCACCGAATTATTAAAAATAGTAGTAAAAACTCTCAAAGAAAGAATGGTAGATATCGTAAATATTGACGCTGTGGTAATCCTTGAAAAACCAAAAATTGCTCCTTTTGTTGAAGCCATAAAAGAAAATTTATCACACATATTAGAAATAGACAAAGAAAGAATAAACTTAAAAGGAAAAACTAACGAGAAAATGGGTTTTGTTGGAGAAGGTGTTGGAGCAGTTGCTCTTGTCACAGTTTTAGTAAAAGTCCCATAAAACTCCCATAAAACTTAAAAGCCCTGCTTTCGCAGGGCTTTATTTCATATAAAGGTATCTACAAAACTATGGGTGAATGTATGATCTTAATTTTTGTCCAAGTTCTTTTATACCATCTGCAGGTGAAATCTTTTGCAAGTATATCTTTGAAAGTTCAGCACCAATATCACTTCTTGCCATATTCCATTCTTTTGTTGGTGGTTGAACGATTGCAAACTTCAGTGAATCAAAACCTGCTTTCCTTTCAGGATGTGCAGCAAGAAATTCCTTAAGGACAGGTAGATTAAGAGCAGACTGTTTAACCGGTAGATATCCTGTGTCAATTGACCATCTTGCTGTTTGATATGGCTCATCAAACCATTTAATAAACTCCCAAGCTCCACGCTGAACTTCTGCGCTATACTTTTGACCAAACATCACAATATTTGTGCCATACATCACAGTAAATTGTCCTTTTGGCCCTGCAGGTATTGGAGATTGAGACCAATTAAACTTTCCACCAACTGCTTTATTTATGTAAGTGTAAGATGCAACAGAAGCAAAAATAAATGCGCACTTTTTATTACCAAAATCTGTTTGATAGTTATATCCAGTAGTAAAATGGATATACCCGTTCTTGTAAAGATCGTTCATAAAGGAAACTGCATTAAGAACATTGGGGTCTTTATCAAAAAGAACAGTTCTATAGTCATCACCTGAAAGGACTCTACCACCCCAAGCATGAACCAAAGAGTACCAAAGGTCAACATCGGCACCAAAGGAAGCTCCCCACTGTGATCCATCAGGTTTTGTTAATGCCTTTACCATTTCTGCAAATTCATTCCAAGTTCTTGGAGGATGGTCAAAACCTGCTTCTTTAAGCATATCGACATTATAATACATAACTTCAACGCTCTTGTTGAAAGGTAACATCCAAAGTTTCCCATCAGGCATGTAGGCATCTTTCCACATAGTTGGGAAGAAATCGTTTATTGAACTCTGTGATAGACCCATGGAGGGATCTTTAACAAACTTTTCAAGAGGAGTTAAAAGATTACCAAGCATGTAGTTTGCAACCCAGTTTTCATAAGCTTGAGTTATCACTGGTGGCTGTCCTGAAGCAACTGCTGCTGTAGTTTTCTGCTGTAAAGATCCATAGTTTGCGATAGCTGTTTGTATAATCTTATACCTTGGATGAGTTGCGTTAAATTCATCTATTAGTTTTGTTAAGGATTGTCCTAAAGCAGCCTGCATTGCATGCCAGAAAGTAATTTCAAGAGGGTGCTGAATCCAATCTTGAGAGAATTTTACAGTAACAGATTTATTAGTAGGATTCCAGGAGATATCTGCACCAAGTGAATCAGATACAAACCTTAACGGAACAACAGTTCTTCCGGTTGCCTTTACAATCTGAGCAGGCGCATCAAGATACACAGTATAGCCATTTACTGTCGCTGTTGGTGAATCAATCTTTAAAACAATAGTATTATTTAGAAGTTTAATCGTCACCTCACGAGTAGTCCCGTTCCAATCAACAGATGCACCAAATGCTTCAGAAATGAATCTAATAGGCACAAGTGTCCTTCCGTTAACTATTACAGGCGGTTGATCAAGAGTTGTTGATTTTCCATCGATTGTTCCTGTTGTTTTACCAATTGTTACAACAATTGTTTTTACACTCTCAGCTTGCACATTTGCTTGAATACGCACAAAACTGAGAAGTAATACGACCACAGAAATAACTGCAATTAGTTTTTTCATTTATTACCTCCTTTCAAAATTATAATTAAAATCTTACACCAAAATTATACTACTTACTCAAGCTCAGTCAATATTACTTTTTTAAAATTAATAAAATTTAATACGTTATTAAAAACTACTTTAAAACTCATTCAATACTCCTTTTTCCAAAATTAACACATTGTTATGAACTACTTTAAAACGTTCAGGAAATTGCGTATGAATTGGAAGAAGAATGTCTGGATTAATTTCTCTTGCCATCCATAAAATTTCTGTTTCAGAAGCATGCCCAGGTGAATGAATTCTAAACAAAGGCAAATTGAATAATTTAAGCCAATTTTCAAGAATGCGTGTATTGTCCGGGTCAACGGAACTTAAAGGTTCTCCACCAGACATTATATACGCAGAATTACTAATAGGTTTGATATCAATCAGTTCTTGTATATGAGCAAAATTTAATAGCAACATCGTATTTTGCTCTTCTTTTCTTAAGGTTTCAATATCAATTGCCTTTTCTTTTAAAAATAACGGGGTTTTATATGCACCTGGAAAAACAAAGGTGTTTTCTGAATTTAGAATTTCCAAAGCAAATTGTTCATTTATTTTTGCAAACTCGGTAAGTGTGCGAGCATAATCTTCATGAATTACAAACTTCTTTCCAAGTTCTTTACTTACATCGAAAAATGTCTTAATCCTTGAAAGATGAATTTCGTAGACATTTCCAATTAGCAAACCATCAAAAACATTTGCAACTTCTTTAATTTGATTCTTCAGCTCCTCTTCTGTATTACTTACAATACCATTCCAACCTATACGAGTGCCTTCGTTTATAAGTATAAACGGCTTTAAAGATTTCACATATTTTACAAATTCATAAGAAAGATTGCTCTTTGGCCCTTTAAAATAAATATCGCCAGTATAAACAACGAGGCCTTTGGGTGTTTCTATTAAATACGCAACCGCACCCGGTACATCATGGTCGATAAAATAAGGAGTGATACTAAAATCACCAATTTTAATAGAAGAGCCATCCATCAATTGAATACCTTGGGGTTTACAAGGCAAAATACTCTTATCCACAAAATAATTTAACACTGCATGAGTCCCTTTTGTCATGTATTTATCCAAATTTGGATTTAGATCACAAATTCTCCCAATATGGTCAAGGTGGGCATGCGAAAAGAAAATCCCGGCAATTTCAAATGGTAATGACTTTGAATTTGGCAACTCTTCTTTATAAAAGCCTCTAAACGGAGGAAGCTCTCCTAAATCTACATAATCTTGATAACCTATCTCTTCACGTCCTTTAGTAGTATGGTTGAAATAAACTTCAGAAGTAGCAAATTTTCTTCCAAAATCAAAAACTATGGCCACTCCATTTGACTCAAGAAGGATTATGTTGCCTCCGATTTCTCTTACTCCACCAAAAAAACCTATTTTCATACTTATCACTTCCTTTTCCAATTACTTAGAGCATATATTATACAAAATTTTTTATGGATTGCAAGAAGTTTAAACAAGGTCCCTCATAAGACCTCTATCCTGAAACAATTAATGTCTTTTTGAGTTATAGCGAAGGATCTACTTTTTAAGAGGGTAAACAGGACCACCTCAAGACTCCCCCGAATACTGAAAAACACAAAAGAATGAGATTCTTCCTCGGCAAAAGGCACCTCGTAAGAATTACAGCATGGCATGGGATCCTTCGGCTTCGCACTTACTTACGCAAGGATAATATTGCAGAATGACGGCGGGGCTTCACCTCAGAAAACCCAAGCCAAAACACCTTGAACTTGTTTCATGGTCGGAATAACATTTTGGACTATTTTACCACTTTTGTGAAAGATCTATAAACATTTTATTAACAACTAACCATACTGAACCCATCCATGCCTTATTTTTGCAACTTTCACAATCTTTTTTACTTCGGTAATTTCTTCTTTAGTAAGTGATCTTGAAAGCTCTTCATAATTTTTTGCTCTGTAGACAGGCACGTATTGAGTCATAACAGAAATAAAAATCTCATCGCCAAAATTTTCTTTCAAAATCCGCAGGGCAATTCTAAGGTCATTTAATTTGTTTGGGAATACTAAATATCTTACAATCACACCTTGTTTAAGCCGTCCCAAAGCATCAAACTTTATAGGCTTTGATTTTACCATTGTCTTCAAAGCTTCAAGCGTTATATCAAAATAATTTTCAACAAAAGAAAACTTAACTCCATCCTCATTATTTACATATCGTAGATCTGGAAGGTAAATGTCGATAAATTCATTTAAAAGTTCTATAACTTCCTTTTTCTCGTATCCAACGGTATTCCACACAGCAGGTATTTTAAGACCACGTTCTCTTGCTATTTGTAAAGACGCCATTGCTTGTGGCGCATAGTGAGTAGCTGTTATAAAATTTATATTTGCTGCTCCTTTGCTCTCCAAATCTAGCATGGTAGAAGCTAATCCTCTAACAGAAATTATTCTTCCTGCCCCAAGTTGACTAAATTGGTAATTTTGACAATAAACGCACTTCAAACTGCAATTGCTAAAAAAAATCGCTCCAGAACCATTCTTATAGGTAAGAGGGGGTTCTTCTCCTTTGTAGAGAACTGCATTTGATATCTTCACTAACAAACCTGAATTACAAACACCAACTTCTTCTTTCAATCTATTAACCCTACAATCAAGCGGGCAGAGTTCACACGGAGAAAACATCTTATACAGAGATTTTAACGCTTCAATTTTTTTCATAAGGAATCCAATAGCTGTTTAATCGCATTAGTTGAATCTTCAATAAACTTTTGCTTCCTCAAGGTTTTCTTTATAGAAAAGTAATCTTTTGGGATTAAACCAAAATTTGCTCTCATAGGTTGCGGGTTATCAAGGTCATTTTCAACAATAAAATGTATGAGACTACCAATCATGGTATTTTTTGGAAAAATCAGTGGTTTTTTGCCTGAATAAAACCTTGCAATGTTAATTCCACTTACAAGACCAGTTAAAATTGCCTCACCATAACCTTCACTTCCTGTAATTTGGCCTGCAAAAAACACATTTGGAAACTGCTTCGACGAAAGGTCTAAGTTTAAAATCCTGTTTGAGCGAAAATAAGCATTTTTATGAATACTCCCATACCGAACGAATTCTGCATTTTCAAAACCTGGAATAAGAGAAAATATCCTCTTTTGTTCTTGGTAGGTAAGTGCTGTTTGAAAGCCAACAAGTTCAAAAAGGTTGCCATCTTTATCTTCCCTCCTTAACTGGACTACAGCATAATAATCTTGAGAAAAACCTTTAGGCGTTAAAGGTCCAAATCTAAGCGAATCAAAACCTCTTTTTGCAATTTCTTCTATGGGAAGACAAGCCTCAAAAAACACTCTATCAAAATCGTGTGGTAAATGTTGCTTACCTAAAGAAAGTTCTTTTTGTAATAGTTTATACTGCTCTTCTGTAAGATAGGCATTTAAATAATCACTTGATTGTTCATATCGCCCACCAAAAAACATTTTATCTAAGTTAAGAGATTCTCTTGTAACAACTGGAGAAATAGCATCGTAAAAGAA
Organism: Caldisericaceae bacterium; assembly: GCA_036574215.1. NCBI lineage: Bacteria > Pseudomonadati > Caldisericota > Caldisericia > Caldisericales > Caldisericaceae > Caldisericaceae bacterium. The sequence goes on along the minus strand of JAINCR010000071.1, from coordinate 9,483 downwards.
AAGATTATCTTGGAATATGTTCTTTAAATAATTCAAAAAATTTTGAGACGTTAAAGGACCAGTTGCTATTAGCACAATATCGTTTCTATCAAAATCTAATACCTCTTCTCTTACAACATGAATTTTTGGATTGCTTAAAATAAGTTCTGTTATTCGCTTTGAGAATAGCACCCTATCTACTGCAAGTGCCTTTCCTGCCGGAACACTTGTTTCTTTAGCAACATTTAAAAGATGAGAGCCAAGTAATAAGCCTTCGTATTTTAAAAGTCCACGGGCATCTTCTAATTCAAGAGAGCCTAAAGAATTACTGCATACAAGTTCTGCAAAGTTATCAGTCTTATGGGCCTCAGTGAATTTTTTAGGCCTCATTTCATACAGGTAAACTTCAATGCCTCTTTTTGCAATTTGGAGTGCAGCTTCACTTCCAGCAAGCCCACCACCTATTACCAAAACTTTCATACCTTAAAATACCTTCCCCCCATTTTTTTTAAAAGCCCTTTTACCTCAAGTAGTGTTAGTTTTGAGATGAGTTCTTTTTCATCCATTTGAAATTTTTCTTTTAGAGTATCAAAAGTATCTCCATCGTATATCTTTTCTAACATTTCTTTATCCTCATCAAACGGCAAATCTCTATTATACTGTAAAAGAAATTTATTAAAAATTCTAACATTTTCTAATATATCTTTAACATCTAAAAATGGTATAGCACCATCTTTTATAAGGGCATTTGTCCCGCGGCTTGTAGGGTTGGTAATATTTTGCGGAACAGCAAAAACTTCTTTTCCTTGCTCTATTGCATAAGATGCAGTAATAAGTGAACCACTCTTTTCTGTTGCCTCGACAACTAATACTCCAGCACTTAGCCCACTTATAAGTCTATTTCTAAAAGGGAAATTATACTGCGCTGGTTTAGTTTCAAGGGGAAATTCAGAAATTAAAAAAGAAACCTCTTCTATTCTTCTATATAAAGACAAATTTCCTCTTGGATACACAACAAGTGCTCCATTCCCAAGCACTGCAATTGTGTTACCCCCATTATCAAGTGCTCCACGGTGGGCTTGACTATCAATACCATAGGCAAGTCCAGAAACAACCGTAATACCTAATTGTGATAGTTCAGAAGAAACTTTATAAGCAATACCTTCACCGTAGGGGGTGCTTTTTCTTGAACCGACTATCCCAAAACTTTCATCTTTAAAACCAGTAAAATGCCCTTTTACATAAAGTAAAATTGGCTTTTCTTTTATTACTTTAAGACTTTTAGGAAATGTTTCATCAAAAAACGGAATAATTCTTACTTTAGATTTTTCTGCTTTTTCAAGTTCTTTAAAACCAACTTCCCGTAAATCTTTTGGAAGTTCAAAGTCAAAATTCCCTTTTTCAAATTCCTCTAAAAATGACTTCACCTCACTTGGTTTAAAAAATCTATAATAATTTAAGGCAACTGCATCTATCAAATCCATACAATCAAATATAACTAATTTGGAAGATTTTTCAAAATTAGTTATAATCAACATGCTCCAGGGCAAGGTGAGTTACCTAACAAATAAAGGTAATAATTCCTGATCGGTGGTGATAGGCAAAACGCTTTAAGCCCACGAAGAGTGCAAAAGCACTGCAGATTGGGTGAAATTCCCAGGCCGACAGTAAAGTCTGGATGGAAGGAGGTTGTAATTAATGAACACAAAAAGATTAAGAGTTTTTATCTATGCAGGTATTTTGTCTGCATTAAGTTTTGTTCTGATGAGATTTATAGAGTTTCCCCTTTTACCACAAGCAAGTTTCCTTAAAACAGATTTAGGTGATGTTCCTTTACTCATTGCAAGTTATTTCTTTGGTCCTCTTATTGGCGTATTAACTACATTAGTTAAAGATTTACTATTCTTCATAAGTGGTGCAGGTCAGGGTGGTCCAATTGGTGTGTTTATGAATTTTATTGCCTTAGGTACCTTTACACTTGTTTTAGGATTAATTACTTTAAAGAAGAAAACCACAACAACACTTCTACTTGGTTTGATTTTAGGAACTGTTGCTTTGGTTCTTGTAATGATTCCAGCAAATCTATGGGCAATTCCACAATTTATGCCGAATTGGAGTAAAGAAGAAACTTGGAGATATATACTTTATATTAACATACCCTTTAACATTTTAAAAGGCGCAATTGATACATTGTTAGGCTTTTTATCGATTAAGGCTCTTGAAAAAAGAAACTTTCTTAAATAAAAAAAGGGGCGTTTGCCCCTTACCTTTAAATAATTCGTAAATAATCACTTAGATTGTTCTTTTGAGATTGCTTCTTTTGCTTTATTAACCAATTCTTCAAATGCTTTAAGATCTTCTACTGCAAGAGAAGCAAGCATCTTTCTATCAATATCGATATTTGCAAGTTTAAGACCGTTCATAAATCTACTATAAGAAAGACCATACTGCCTTGCAAGTGCATTTATACGAGTAATCCATAAACTTCTAAATTCTCTTTTTCTTTCTCTTCTGTGGATGTAGGAATACTTTAAGGCATGCATTACTGCTTCATTTGCAACTTTAAATCTCCTTGATGCAGCCCCTCTGTATCCTTCTGCCAATTTGAGGATTTTTTTATGTTTTCGTCTTGTGACTACACCAGCTTTAACTCTCATATTGTATCACTTCCCTTCTTTCTATTTTTTTAAATAAGGCGCTACTCCAAAAATATTCTTCAATTCAGTTTTTGAAATTACATGAAGCCCATTTAGTCTCTTCTTCCTTCTTGATGATTTCTTTTCAAGGTGGTGGCTGTGATTTGCCCCATAGGCAACAAGTTTACCTGTTCCTGTTACCTTAAACCTCTTCAGAGCTCCTTTGCTTGATCTGATTTTGTTTTTCATTTTTTTCTCTCCTTTCCCTTAATTTTTTCAACACTTCTTTATTTGGTTCAAGAGAAAAAACAAGGTTTTTGCCATTCATCTTTGGGGTAGATGATACAATAGCAACATTAGAAAGAGCGTCAATTATTTTATTGGCAAGTTCAAAACCTTGGTCAGTAAACGCCATTTCTCTACCTCGGAACCAAATTTCAATATTTACTCTATTTCCGTCTTCTAAAAACTCTCTTACTTTTTTATTTTTAATAGCAAGGTCGTTTGTATCGATCTTTAGCCTATACCTCATATTCTTAACTTCAATTTTAACTTGTTTCTTTTTTGCTTCTTTTTCTTTCTTTGTCTGTTCATAAAGATACTTTCCAATATCAGCAATTTTACATACAGGGGGGTTTGCATTCGGCGCAATTAGAATTAAATCCAAACCTTTTTCTCTTGCGATGTTCAAAGCTTCTCTTGAACTCATAATCCCAACCTGTGCGCCATTTTCATCAATAAGACGCAATTCCTTTAAACGAATGCTCTCGTTTGCAATAACTTCTTTACTATTAATACCTCACCTCCATAAAATAAATATAGGTAGCCGAGAGGCTACCGCTTAATAATAAATTATTAACTCTCAAAACCTCTTCGCAAGCTCTCGGCCGCTTAAGGTAGGGGCAAATCCCTTTTTTATAAAATTTCCAACTCAATTATACTGATTTTACACAAATTTGCAAGTTGCCTAATTACCTCATCAAAAATCTATTCGAAATTAAATCTGCCTTCCATAAAAATCTATTCTGGGTTTCAATCAATTTCCTTCCCCATTTAATTTTCCATTTTGCATGAAAAATCGCCTTCAAAAATGATTTCTTTATTTTCAAGATACTCTACAAAACTATTCTTTGGAGATATGCCATATTTCTTTTATAAAAATAATGTCTTTAATAAATTCTTCAAAATAACTCTAAAGCCCTACTGTATGCCTTTTTCCTTTAAACAACGTTTTCCTTTTATCTTTACTTGTCTTTTAAACAGCACTTCACTCATCCCTGTAAACTAAAGGAAAGAACCAAGAAGCTCTTTTCTATATGAATAAATCATCATTGCAAGGGAAAGTGAAAGCACTTTTGTTGCAGACTTAGACAACTCTGTGAAATTATCTAATTTAAGAGATAAAAGTTTGTCTAAAATTTTCATTAAAAATAAAAGTGTAGTATCAATTACAAGAGTTTCTTTGAAATCATTATCCATATAAACCAATTCAATTTTAAAAAGTTTTCTCCCCGGCTCTTCATCAAATTCCAAAAAACACAAGGTCTTTAAACCAGTAAAACCACAAATCTTTTGCCATAGAAATAGGAAAATTAGTTCTCTAAAGAGTTTTTATCTCCTCAGGATCTTTAGAAAGCACTTTAACTACTTCATCTATAATTTCATACCTATAAGTTTCGATTACAGGAAGAAGTTTCTTCATGTTCTCCCTGTCGTTTTCACTAATCTCTAAATTCTTTAATGCTTCTTCTAACTCAGTCCTATTAGCCTCCTATTATATGATTTTTTTATCGAAATCATTTAATTCCAAGTTTTTCGTAGTCGCCCCATCTACAAATGTAGTATGGATCATTACGGCATATTAATCCCCATATCTTTGCCAAAATCAGTTATATTAATTGTTAATACATCTGTCTCTTCTCCTGAGATGCTTGAAGTAGCAACCATGCGTGTCATATAGTTTTTGTATTCACCTTTATTGATTATCCATATATCAGATGTTATTACTGTCTTTCCACTTTCTGAAGTTTCTTCTTTAGATAAATTGTAGTTTGTAGTAGAATAGCCGTTTACAGTTTCTGTTCCAATTTTACTTACATTATACAATGTATTCCCGTTGGGTGTCTTCACCCACCCGTTATACCTAATTTCTACTTCCTTTACCATAGTTTCGAAAGTAAGCAAGTATTCTGCAGTAAAAGAGCTTACTTGAGTAGCAGGAAGTTCCATCCAATTCCCACCAGTAAATACTTTTGCTTTATCACCTACAAGATACATTTCAAATTGTTTGTTACCGTTTTCATCATATCCAATAATATGTTGCGAATTACCATAATTTTCTTGTTCAACAACCAACTTACTATTTCTACTTGAGTCCTTTGCATTTAATTCCATTACAGCTTTATAACTCTTCAATGCTGAATAATCCTTCAGTTCTTCAGCTTGTTCTAATTTTCTCAGAGTAATAGTAAGACTCTTATCTTCTCCTTTATCTACGGTGATATCTTCGCTTACATCTCCATAGCCTTCTTTTGTTACTTTTAGTGTGTAATTTCCAGCTTCAACACCCTTAAATACATACTTACCATCGTTTCCTGTCTTTTCTGAATACTTTCCCATCGTGAGATTAGTAGATGCAATAGGATTACCATTTTCATCAACAACTGCTACGGTAACAGTAGATGGTTTTATCCCTCCGCATCCTGCAAGCAATTCTCCAATTAGCATGATAATTACAAAAAGAATGGTAATCTTTTTCACAATACTCACCTCCTTTAAATGAAGTTTAAACTTCTACTTAAATTATATTGACACTTTTCCTTGTTGTAAAGCACAATTCTTTTTGGAAACATATTTATGTGAGAATACTTTTCTATCCTTTCTTCACGATTCTCCAAACTTTCATTATAACTTTTCTTGAAAAGCATAAATTTTATGTAACCACCTACAGATAAACGAATAAATAACGTTTCAATTGAGAAGTGAAAAACTCTCCTTTCCCTGGTTGCTTACACAAGTTGCATTTCTTTGTTATAGTGACCTTGAAATAATCCTGAAAAGAATTCACACTTACATGATTCAGAGTGAAATTACTTGTTTCAGATCAAAGGTTTTTGTGCGATCTCATCCTGAATCAGTTTATCTATGAATAAAAATATTAACATGTTCACATCAACTAAATCCGCTCTTTAATTACAAACTATGTTTTGAGACACGGCCTATATCAGTGTGAAGGTAATGATTTTAGGTTATTAATAACCTACTCATTTACTCTTTTTTTTATCTCATCTAAAATTTTTCTGATAAACTCCTCTAAAGCCATTGCCCCAAGATCGCCTGATTTTCTTTTTCTTACGGATACACTTCCGTTTGCAACTTCCTTATCACCAACGACAAGTATGAAAGGCACCTTTTCAGCCTCTGCATCTCTTATTTTTGCATTCATTTTTTCTGCTCGTTCATCAACCTCTGCACGGATGTTATTTAATAGGAGTTTTTCTTGGACACTTTTTGCATATTCAATATGCCTATCTGCAATAGGGATAAGCCTTACCTGGACTGGAGCAATCCATAAAGGAAAAGCACCTGCATACTGCTCGATTAGAGTGCCAAAAAATCTTTCCATCGATCCAAGAACAACCCTATGTATCATGATAGGTCTATGCTCTTTGCCATCTTCTCCAATATAAGTTACATCAAAACGTTCTGGAAGGTTAAAATCAACTTGAATTGTTGGTCCTTGCCATTCTCTTCCTATTGCATCTACAAGTTTAATGTCAATTTTTGGACCGTAGAAAACGCCTTCCCCAGGATCAACCTTGTAAGGCATATTTAATTTCTCAAGAGCAACTCTTAAGGCGTTTGTTGCAAGATCCCAATTTTCAAGAGAACCCACAAACTTCTCAGGACGTGTAGAAAGATAAATATTATAATTCTTAAAGCCAAAAGTTTCAATCATGTATTTTGCAAATTCCACAACACCGATAATTTCCTCTTCAAGTTTTTCTGGTTGCACAAAAAGATGAGCATCATCTTGAGTAAAACCTCTTACTCTCAGCAAGCCATGTAAAACACCTGCTCTTTCATATCGGTAAACTGTGCCAAGTTCTGCAAATCTAAGAGGTAGATCTCTATAACTTCTCGTTTTTGATTTATAAATTGCAATATGGAAGGGGCAATTCATTGGTTTAACCATATATGAGCCTTTATCAACTTCCATTGGAGAAAACATGTTTTCTCTGTAAAAATCCCAATGACCAGATATCTTCCATAGTTCAACTCTTGCAATATGCGGTGTATACACAAAATAGTAATTTCGCTTGATATGTTCATCTCTCCAAAAATCTTCAATGATTTTCCTAATCATCGCTCCCTTAGGATGCCACAAAATAAGACCTGGTCCAATCTCTTCTTGAATACTAAACAAATCAAGATCTTTTCCTAATTTTCTGTGATCTCTCTTCTTTGCTTCTTCTAAAAAGTTAAGGTAGTTATTTAAACGTTCAGAAGAGGCAAAAGCTGTGCCGTAAACTCTCTGAAGCATCTTATTTTTTTCATCGCCACGCCAATAAGCACCAGCTACACTAAGCAATTTAAAATATTTAGCATAGGAGGTATTAGGGATGTGTGGACCTCTACAAAGATCGGTAAAATCCCCCTGTTTGTAAATTGAAACAGTATCGCCCTCAATTTCTTCCATTATCTCAACTTTATAAGGTTGATTTAAATCTTTAAACATATTAATTGCTTCATCTTTTGGTAGTTCAACTCTTTTAAACTCCAACTTTTCGTTGACTATCTTTTTCATTTCTTCTTCGATTTTTAAAAGGTCTTCTTCTGTAAGTGACTCATCCAAATCAAAATCATAGTAGAAGCCATTTTCAATTGCAGGTCCTATGGTATATTTTGCATTGGGGAATAGATGCAAAACTGCTTGTGCAAGTATATGAGAAGTGCTATGTCTTAAGATTTGCTCGCCAAGTTCATCGTCTATAAAAATTGGTAAGACATCTGCATCCTGATTTAAGATATATGAAAGATCTTTTGGCTCACCGTTAATTAAGCCTGCAACAATTTTATTTAAATCAAAATTAAACTCTGTGAATATGTCTTTTAAAGACATACCATCTTTAAGCTCAAAAACTTTTCCATTTAATGTAATTTTCACATGACCCTCCTAAAATAAAAAATGGTGGGCGATAGTGGAATCGAACCACTGACCTCTTCGGTGTCAACGAAGCGTTCTACCTCTGAACTAACCGCCCATTTGCCATATCTATTTATAATGAATTTCAAATTTTTGTCAATAGAGCTAAACCTCTTTTATCAAAATATTTGCAATAATATCTGCAGCTTCAGAAATTCTATCAGCCGAATTACTAATATGCCTTAAGACCTCTCTCATTTTAAAAATATAGTGGAAGTCATTTTTAGAAAAAAGATCAGCAAGTGCTTCGTGGTAGGTTTCCTCAATTTCATTTTCAATAACTTTTGCAGAGACTACATTACTATTTGCAAGATTTTTGTCGCCAAACATATTTTCAACGGCATAACCTAAATGATTCACCCCTCTTGAGACCTTCTCAATCATCTTTCTCAAATAAAAATTGGGATAGAGTTTATAAATTATCATTTCCTCGATGGTGTTATATGCGTAATCAAGAATATTGTCGATGTTATTTGAAAGCGTATAGATATCCTGCCTATCAATGGGTGTTATTAAGCTTCTATTGAGCTCATTAACAAGATCTCTTCTTAAATTATCACCTTCGGCTTCGCATTTTTTAATTGCCATTTTAAGATTGTGCCGCAAAATATCTTTATTTACAATATCTTCATCTATACCCATGAATTCATTAAGGATATTAACACCTTCAATAGTCTTTTTGGACTGGCTTATAAGAAGATTTTTAAATATATCTGGTCTTTTAAATATGGAATCCCATACTTTCATTCTTATCACCTCTTTTTAGAATATTTTATCAAAAAATCTTGTAATTAAAAATGAGAGGATAAAAGACATTGGAACAGTAACAAGCCATGTTAAAACAAGATTTCTTACAATATTGTATTTTACAGCGTACGGCTTTTCTGCAACACCTATCCCAACAACCGACATATTTAGTGATTCTGTGGAACTTACAGGAAGTCCAAATTTTGCAAAAGTTAAAACCGTAGAAGACGTAATACTCTGTGCTAAAAATGTTTCCTTGGGGTTGCTCTTCATTAGCCTAAAACCTGCCGTAAGTAGAGAATTTGCACCAAAGAAAAGCACACCAACGATAAAAAGGAAAGACAAAAGCAGTATAACTATAATATTATTTGGTGTAATGTTTAGGTTGGTGTTCATAATAATACTTGCAGTATAAACTAAGCTTAAAGTCTTCTCAGCATCATTTGCTCCATAACCCATCAAAAGAAAAACAGAAGAAAGCACCTGTAAAGTTTTAAAAATTGGGAAAGACTGCGGGTTCAAGTGGATGATAATTATATTAAAAATCTTAGTTAAAAGAAACGAAATGAAAAAGGAAATAAAAATTGCCGCTATAAGACCTCCAAAAACAAGAAACACCTCTTTTTTATTTATATAAGTATGGACTCCTTTTGAATATGCAGAGCCAACAAGAGCACCAACAAAAGTATAAGAGATACTAACTGGATAGCGGATTTTTTGCGCAAACATCACCCATACCATGGTAGCAACAATTGTCCCATACAACATTGAAGTTGTAATATAATCTATAGGAATTATCTTTGTTCCAAGTGTTTTTACAACTTCTGTTCCAAAAATAAGTGGAGCAGTAACTAAAGTCAAAAAAAGTATTATTACACCAAAAAGGGGCCTTATAAAGTTACTTGAAATAATAGA